>JBHLME010000039.1:0-34727 GCA_048938445.1 Promethearchaeota archaeon
AAGAATGGATTCGCTGGTGAGGATCAACCACGATCTGTATTTCCAACACTCATCGGATATCCAAAATACGAAAGTATAATGACTGATGTCGAGCACTACACCCGGGAATACTACATCGGAGAAGAGGCCATGCAACTTAAAGGTGTCTTGAAATTAATGTTTCCTGTGGAACACGGAATCATTGAAGATTGGACCGCAATGGAAAAAATCTGGCATTACACCTTTTACACAGACTTAAGAATCGATCCTAGCGAACATCCAGTACTCTTGACTGAGGCGCCATTAAATCCACGACCTAACCGTGAAAAAATGGCCGAAATCATGTTTGAGACTTTCAATACTCCCGCTCTTTACGTAGCAATGCAGGCAGTATTGTCTCTTTATGCTTCTGGTCGTACTACGGGATGCGTTATAGATATTGGTGATGGTGTATCACACGTTGTCCCAATTTTCGAAGGTTTCGCCTTAAGTCATGCCATTCAGAGAATTGACCTTGCTGGTCGAGATATCACGACTTACTTACAAAGATTATTGAGACAAAAAGGATATTCATTTACTACATCAGCAGAAAAAGAAATTGTCCGAGATATCAAGGAAAAATTATGCTATGTAGCAATTGATCCTGAGAAAGAAATGATGCTTTCAAAGAAAGTCGCGGGAATGGAAAAGTCATACATGCTGCCAGATGGTGAAACCATCAATGTAGGTGTCGAAAGATTTTTAGCTCCTGAATGTTTCTTTAATCCAAGTGTAATTGGTAAAGAATTAGAACCCTTAGACGATGTTATCGTCGGTGCTATTTCAGAATGCGATGTCGATCTTAGAAGAGACCTTTACAGCAATATTGTACTTTCCGGTGGTTCTACCATGTTCCCTGGTATCAAGGAAAGACTAACCAAGGAAATTAAAGAACAAATTCCTGAGTCGGTTGATGTAAAGATCATTGCACCTCCTGAAAGAATGTATTCCGTATGGATTGGCGGTTCTATCCTAAGTTCCTTGAAGACCTTCCACAGAATGTGGGTCACGAGAAGGGAATACAAAGAAATGGGACCTCAAGTCATTCATAGATGCTTTTAAGCCCATTAGGGCAATCTTAACGATTTTTTTATTAACACTTTTTTTTTATTCTATTTTTTTTTTCTAATAATTCAAATAAGTTTCTAATACTTATTATTCAATAATAATCATGTAATCACCTTATAATGAATTTAACACCAGAATATATTAAAGAAAACTTCGAACAGATAGGAATTAAAGAGGCTATATCACTTCTAAAAGAGTGTATCGATATCTCAAAAGATTTAAGGTTGAGAAATGAAGCTTTAGAATTTTTGAGTTCAATTGATTTTAATCTGGAGGAACATTTTAAATATTTCGAGCAGCTTTTCATTTCTGATGAGAGTATTGAAATTAGAATGACTGCCGGGAAACTTTTAAGAAGTAAATATCTCCATCATAAAAAGATTATCTCATTGTTAAAATATACTTTACATAAAATTAAAAGCGTGGAACAAAAGCTCTTATCATTAGAAATGCTGAATCAAATAAATACAAGGGAAAGCCGTAAAATAATCTTGGATTATACCAAAAATTCTCTGAAAAAGCATTTCAAAGATGATAAAAAGATATTACCAGAAGAGATCTTCAGTTCAAATTATCAACTTGAAATTTCACTTGAAGTTTTAGAAATTTGCGAAAATATCATCCTTAGAGATTATTACGTGAATGAACATGGATATTTAGTTTCATTTAGAGAAGGCCATATCATATTGCTTAATTGTGAGGGAAAAGAATTATCTCACATTTCAGAAATTAAAGGATTAAATAAGCTTACACAACTTGAGTATCTTGTATTACAGAGGAATAAGATTAACCAAATCGAAGGACTTCATCATCTTAAAAATCTCAAAATTTTAAATTTCGCGAAAAATGAAATATCTATAATTGAAAAACTGCAGGATTTAAAAAATTTAGTCGAAATCGACCTTTCAAACAATAATATTAAAAAAATTGAGAATCTCAATTCACTAAAGAACTTGAAAAACTTGTCTTTAGAAAATAATCAGATTGATGAGATACTGAACCTACAATCCTTAGAAAATTTAGAATCTTTAAATCTAAATCATAATAATATATCCCTGATTAAAAATTTAAACGATTTAAAGAAACTAAAAACTCTAAGCCTTACTTTTAATAACATTCAAACTATTTCAGGATTGGATAACCTTGAAAATTTATCTTGGTTGCATCTTAGCAATAATAAAATATCAAATATAGAGGGATTAGCTAAACTCATTAATTTGAAGGGACTATATCTTTCAAACAATTGCATTACACGGATTTCTGGTTTGGATAATCAACAAAATCTCATAAAATTACAATTGTCTAACAATAATATATCTAAAATTGAAGGCTTAAATAACCTTTCAAAATTACAAGAGCTATATCTGGATGACAATTTTATTGAAAAAATGGAGGGATTTGATAATTTAAATCATTTGATAATACTTTTTCTCAAGAACAATAAAATTCAAGAGTATAAAAATGTAGATCATCTCAAGAACTTGAACTTTATATTCTTAAATGATAATCCCTTAAACAAGGAAAGTTGGAATCTATATAACAAGAGATTTAGATTTTAAATGGTTCAAATGTTTTACATATTGAATCCTTACTTATATATTTGTTTTTTATTTGGCAATGAGAACGTTCTTTAATGTAGTATAAACAATTTTGACATGTTATTTGATATTTTTTAAGTTTATTTTTAATTTCTCTCAATTTTTCAGGAACTATCCCTTTATTGAGCCCAGTTTTGAGTTTTTCAAGTGGAGTAGCAGTTATTTTGCAATATATGATATTCGGAGTAGGTGGATCCCATACGTGAATTAATGGAATACCATTAGTACTTTTAGCAATTTTAGGACGTTGCTGACCATATCCGCACTTACAAAGATTTTTTCTCAATAAACTACCACATTCTGGACAGAAATCAACCATTAAACTCAATATACCATAATGTTTTGTTATAATTCAATATATTACTATATGAATCACGACTTATCATCATTTCTTTAAATTCCTATTTCAATAAAATTCTAATTTATTTTAATCTTTTATTTAGAATTTAATTCATTGATAGAAAATTAGTACTAACATATTCATGATTTAAAGACATTAAATGAACACCTTGAATCATTTCATTTTTATGCAGTTAAATCCTATTATCAATTAATACCTTAAAATTAAATTTTAAGTGAGATCGGGTTCAATGTCAAAAGGAAAGGAGATAGTTTTCAAGCCACGATTGATAAAGAAAGATGACATGTATGGTAAAGAAGGATACACGCTTAACCTAATAAAACCTAATATCTACCAATTTGAGGCTAGAGGTGCTGGTTGTCATGTCTATCTCGTAATTGGTGAAAATCTCAATATATTAATTGATACGGGTATAATTTCTAAATTTAACAGTTTTAATTATCTTTTGACTACTGAAGTAGGATTAAAGGTTGAGGATATAAATCTAATAGTCAATACTCATGAACATTTCGATCATATCAGTTCAAATCCCTATTTTCATTGTCCAACAGCAGCACACCGTTGGGCAGCAGTTAAAATACAGCATAGTGACGAGTTGATAACTAAAGGGAAAAAATGGGGTGTGGACTTAACAGATTTAAAAGTTAATATCTGGCTTGAAGATAGAAACATCATCGATTTAGGTAACGTGATATTGAAGGTTATAGAGACTCCTGGACATACTTCTGGGTGTATATGTCTTCATGAACCTGAAAAGCATTACACTTTCACAGGAGATACGTTATTTTCCGGAGCAACATCAAACATATATGAATCAGGGTCCATTTCAGAATACATTCAATCACTCAAAATATTAAACACGTTAAAAATTAATAGTTTCTACCCTAGTCACGGATTTTGGGTAATTGGTGAGGATAAAGTGAAACAGGAAATTGAAGCATCAATCACAAACGCAGAAATGGAACTACAAACGTTCATACACCGAGTAAAGAGCAAACCATTAGAGCAAGCGAGGCCTCCCCCCTCACTATACAATAGAGAAGAAGATGACTTATAATACAAAAATTTTAAGATGTGACTATTTTTATTTCTGCTTCTGCTCCACAATAGTTACAAATTTTTAATTTTTTAGAAAAAATTTCTCCACAATTGGTACATCTCTGGAGACGTTCATGAACAATACCTTCTGCAACCTTTTTAAAAGCTTTTTCCACGTTTTCACCCGTTTTTGATGACGTTGCAATAGGATCTCCATAAAAATTAAATTTTTTAGCAAATTTAACTGATTCCTTAATATCTACTTGGTTTTCTTCTTTTAGATCTATTTTTGTTGCAATTAAGACTTTAACAATATTTTCATCAGTGTTATTATCAATTATTTCTAACCATTTTTCAACACCATCAAGAGTATCTTTTCGAGTTGAATCGAATAAGATTAACGCAGCAGCAGCTCCATGCACGTATTGGGGAAATAA
Organism: Promethearchaeota archaeon; assembly: GCA_048938445.1. Taxonomy (GTDB): domain Archaea; phylum Asgardarchaeota; class Lokiarchaeia; order Sigyniarchaeales; family SOKP01; genus FT1-020. The sequence continues at coordinate 4,521 of JBHLME010000039.1, forward strand.
AACACGATATTTTTCTTCACCCCCAAAATCCCAAATCGTCAAATCTAAGCTTTTTTTTATATCAAGATCTAATTTTTTCCTTTTGAATGCCACTCCAATAGTGTCTCGCATTTTTTCATTAAACACGTTATCACAATATCTCGCTATTAAACTTGATTTTCCAACGTTTTTATCTCCTGCGAGTACAATTTTGTATTTTAACATAATATTCATTACCTAAGAATATTCTCATTACCTCAATATAGAATCTATAAGTAAATGATAAATAAAAGACTTATCATTCCTACTTACGTAATATGTTGCTCTATATAATTATATTTTATTGATGATTCTTTAAATACTCATCCAAAAAAATTTCGAACAACACCTCATCGTAATATTCTGAATTCATATAAAATTGGTTTTTTCTAATACCAATTTTCTTGAATCCCATGCTTTCATAAAGATATAAACCTCTATTATTAGAAGAAAAACAGCTTAGTATTATTTTCTCTTTATTATATATTCTTTTTGACTCATAAATGGCGAAATCAATCATGGCACGTCCAATTCCTAAATCACGAAACTCTTTTCGAATAATAATACCTAAACTAAACACGTGAGTAGCTGCTTCCCATTGCAAATTTGAGAGTTCACATTGTCCAACTATATGTTCTGGAGCCTTTAAATCGGGATTCTCTGCAACAATACACATTTCGTTTTCTTTTTTTAAATTATCAAACCACACTCGTTTTTCCCAATCTGTTTCAACCGGGGTAAGAACGGGAAGGAATACCGCTTCTTTTAAAACTTCATTAAAATTATTCCAGACACCTTTTACGTCTGATTTTTTCACGTGTCGAAAGATTATTTTGATTTTTTCTCGAGTTTTTAATTCAAACTCTAAGACTTTTTTCATATGGTAAATAAATAATTTTTTTATATTAAATTGTTTATTTTATTAATATGGAGAAACAGGAGGATAATGATTCTCAAAAGGACAAGGTTGATGCGGAAAAACTTAAAAGTTATATTGATGACATGGCTAAAGGTCAAAAAGCACCAGTTGCAAAAGATTTAGTAACATTAAAGCACGTGGAAACCAAAAAACAAACAGTAAGTCAAGAAACAAAGAACTTGGCAGATGCTATAAAAGAAATAGGGGCTTTTGAAGAGAAGTCAGATGAACTTACGAATGATGAACTAACAATTCTTGAATCTTTTGAAAAAAAAAGGTTATTTTTATCCCGAATTGCCATTATCGTAAATCAAAGCAGAGTCATGATAGGAATGGAGGGATTTAAGAAAGCAGAATTGGAAGATATTCTCAATAATCTCATAGCTAAGGGATATTTAGATTCACAAGTAGTTAATGAGAACATAGTATACATTCTTACAGAAAAAGGCGAGGAACGAATTCAATAAACAGAAAAAATTTATTAAAATTAATTTTAGTCTTTTTTTAAGAGCAAGTTTTTAATAGGAATATCAGCAAATTCTCCCGAAGGGTATTCTCTTCTAAGAGTTAAAGGTAAAATTCTAGATTTTAATTCTAATTGGGCAATTTTTATGGGATCAATCATCTTCTTTGGTTTTTCGACCAAAATTGGTGCGCCAAAGCTAATTTGGAGTGCTCTTGCCCCTACAATTCTTGCTTTTTCATATCTCGTGAGAAATATTGACCCAATTTCATGATCAATCTCAATTTTTGTCTCTTCATCTAAATTCTTGCGATATTTAGACACATCTCTCAAGTATTTTTTAACTTCTTTGTATTTTTTTCTCAATTCTCTTGATTCTAAAAAACTCGACACGACAAACCTGACCTAAGAAAAAGTAGTTACTATATACTATACAGACTAAAATATATTTTTTTTGTTTTTTGATATAAAATAATAATTTTAATGCGCGAGGAGGGATTCGAACCCCCGGCCATCGTGATCAAAATCTTAACGATTTTAAGAATTACACGGTGTGAGCGTTTAACGTTTAATGCCTTATGGCATAAAAGTCGTTATAGCCAAGCTAAACCACTCGCGCTAATTTTTTCGTATATTTTTTTTTTAATATTATTAAAAAGTTATTAATTGAATTTAAGAGATTCGATGGACTCTAATATTTTATATAATTCTAATCAATTTCTAATTTTGAATAAAATCTATAGTTATTTCTGATGATCATTCAACTAAACAAAGAAGATTTCATTTCTCATCCCTTAGTAAAACATAATTCAATCATTCGGCGAGCTTATCAAGAAAGTATCTTTATTAATTGCCTAAATAAAAATTCTCTTGTCGTAATACCTACCGGTTTGGGAAAAACTATTATTGCAATAATGCTAAGCGTTCAAAGATTGACTGAAAAACCGGATTCAAGGATAGTGTTTTTAGCCCCCACGAAACCTTTAGTTGAGCAACATTATAAATCATTTATAGACCTTACAGAAATTGATCCTGATTCTTTGAAGGTAATCACTGGAACAATTGTTCCAGAAAAGAGAAAGTTACTTTGGAAAGATGTAAAGGTTGCTTTCATGACACCCCAAGTATTTCAAAATGATATCATATCAAGTCTATATTCAATTCAAGATGTTTCTTTGGTTATTTTTGATGAATGTCATCGAGCAGTTGGGGATTATGCTTATTGTTATATAGCACAAAAATATATAAACAGTTCAACATCCCCACAGATCTTGGGTATAACTGCAAGTCCCGGTTCTACTGAAGAGAAAATTAATGAGATTAAACAGAACTTGTATATCGATCATTTAGAAATCAGGACAGAGCAAGATTCTGATGTAAAACCCTATATATATGAAGTAGATAATGTCTGGATAAAAATAAAATTGCCTCCCGAATTTTTAGATATAAAAAAAATTCTAGAAGATAAATTAAGAGCATGTTATAAGTTTCTAAAAGAAAGTGACTTGCTTGATTCTTATGATATAAACAAGGTAAATAGAAAGGATCTTTTGAAAGTGAGCAACATCATTAACCGTAGAATTATTACTTCTCATGATGAAGGGGAAAAATTCCAGATGTTTTATGCGAAAAAATTAGCAGCAAATGCAATTAGATTATCGCACATGACAGAACTCATCGAAACTCAAGGGATTAACGCTTTAAAGGATTATATAGGAAAAAATGAAGAAAAAATCAAAAAAAATAGCGCAAACAAGTCATTAAAGGAATTACATGCGGATAAGGATTTTATTAGAGTGAAAGAACTCACTTATTTACTCCAATCAATAGGATTGATACATCCTAAAATTGAAAAACTAAAAGAAATATTAATTAATCAATTAAAAGAGAATCGCAATTCACGAATATTGGTTTTTTGTCATTTTAGGGATTCAGTCAATAACATAGTAAGGATATTCAAGGATAACGAGCTAATAAAAGTTCATAAATTTGTCGGACAAGCGACAAAGGGTTCTGATAAAGGTCTTACTCAAAAAGAGCAGGTAAAACTTCTTGAAGAATTTAAGATGGGAACTTATAACACGTTAATAGGAACGAGTGTAGCCGAAGAAGGATTGGATATAGCAGAATGTGATCTTGTAATATTTTATGATGTCGTGCCAAGTGCAATTCGATCCATACAAAGACGGGGGCGGACGGGACGAAAAAAGGAGGGTAAAGTATATGTATTAATGGCAGAAAATACTCGCGATGAGGGATATTATTGGGCAGAAAAAACTAAAGAGAAAAATATGAAACGAAGTTTGAATAAAATGAAAAACTCAGAAAATTCTAAACAAGGTCAATCAAACTTATTGAATTTTATTTCTCAAGAGAAAGATAATGATAATGAAAGCTCTCATGAGACTAATGAAATAAATGAGATCATTCAAAAAATAGATGGAGCGGAAAAATATCAGATCTTTTGCGATAATCGTGAAACTTCATCACCCGTTGTGAGGATTTTATCATTAATGGGTGTAAATATAAAGTTAGATCAATTATCCGTAGCAGATTATATAATATCCCAGAGAGTAGGATTCGAAAGGAAATCTGCACAAGATTTTAGCGATTCTATAAAAGATGGAAGATTGTTCAATGAATTATTAGAATTAAAAAATAAATTTGATCGTCCCATCCTGATTTTAGAAGGAGATCCATTCTCAAGTTCAAGTATCAACGAAAATGCTCTATATGGAGCAATTGCTTCAATCATTTTAAACATGGGAATTAATATATACAAGACAGAAAATCCAAAGGATACGGCAATGTTCTTATATCAAATGGCTAAAAAAGAACAAAAGGAGACAATCTCAAATATAAATTTACGCTTTGAGAAAGCGCCTCTCGATACATCGCATTTACTTGAATTCATAATTGCAGGAATACCAGGCGTAAATTCTCTTAGAGCAAGAAATCTTTTGAAAGAATTAAAAACTTTACAAAATATATTCAATTCCGATATTCCGGATTTAACTAAAATTGATAATATTGGAAAGAAAATTGCCCAACAAATTTATAAAATCAGTAGATATAAGTATGACTTAAAATCCTGAGTTATTACATGCTCTTTATTATCTATTAAAATGAGAGGAACTTGAAAGGATTTCGATTAAGGTCAATGTCTTAAATAGGGACTAAAAACTTTTTCTTCCGTGTTATATATTCAGGACATACGCGGAAGAAAGATACTCGATTACAAGATTCTTTTTTTGGAAGGGGACAGGAGGTTAATAATGGACACTTACCCTCTAATAAGTCCTTCAATTCTATATCAAGGGACATGATAAGATAATATTACCTGATCCTTATAAATAAAAAAGAAAAACAAACATTTAAGAAGGATTAATTAAGGTATCATCTCTATTACATTCTCCATTCTACCCTTGGTGAATAATTTGTATATTTTTTTTTTTTTTACAGAGATCTTTTTACAAGAAAAATTAATTCATTATGAAAATCATTTTGCTCATAAAATTTCAGCTAAAAAATTATTAACAATATTATAAAATTCTAAAGTTGCATTTCATTAAATAAAAAGATATAGAATTTTACTTCTGTTTGGTTGGACATTTTATAACTTATAAAAATCATTAAGGACAAAAAAAATCTCTTGATGAATGAAAAATGGATAAAAAAGATTTTTAATCTTAAGATTTATATTTATAGTATAATTGAGAAATAATATATATTATATAAAATTAATATTGGCAGGAGTTTAAAAATGATAAAATTTAAAGTCGTTGTCGCTGGTGCGAAGAATGTCGGGAAAACATCGCTTATCAGACGCTATGCTACTGGAAAATTTGATAAATCAACACTTTCAACTATAGGTGTGGATTTTGAGACAAAGAAAATAAATGTAGATGGAACTGAAATCCTTTTAAACATTTGGGACTTCGCAGGAGAGAAGAAATTTCGTTTATTATTACCATCTTACGTGTCGGGTGCATCTGGAGCATTAATGCTATATGATATAACAAATAAAGACTCTCTCAATGATTTATACGATTGGATAAAGGTTATTTCTTCAGTTCCAAATGGACCTCACACTAAATTATTAATTGAAGCAAAAATAGACTTAGCTGAAGAACGAGAAATAAGTAAAGATGAAGCCCAAAAAATATTCGATAAATATAAGTTTCAAGGAGAGATAATCGGCACGTCTTCTAAGACAGGAGAAAACGTGGAAAAAGCTTTTGAAATGTTAGGACGTCAAATATTAAAAAATTCGTTGAAAAAATGTCCAAGTTGCGATAAACTTTATCCAAAAGAGTTGAAATTCTGCCAATATTGTGGTGCAAAGACACAATAATAATTCTATTTCTTAAATTTGTTATTTCATCATTATTTCAATTTTTTCTTGATCTTTCCTAAATTACAGAATTTTCATAAAGAAATAAAGAAATAATATTATAATTTTTAATAAAACATAAAAAATACTGAATATTTAAATAATAAATTTAGAAATTATAGTTTTTAAAATCGTCTTTAATAATGAATTTTGATATAAACCAAGATATCCAAGAAATAATAAGAAGAATTGAAAAAGAAAACATAACTTATAAGGATAAAACAATTCTGGTTACTGGAGGTGCTGGTTTTCTTGGCTCTTGGATGTGTGATGTGCTAGTAAGACAAGGAGCTAATTGCATTTGTTTAGATAATTTAACATCTGGTCAATATGAAAACATCGCACATTTAGAAAGTAAAGACAACTTTAGGTTTATAAACCATGACATAGCAAGCCCGATATATTTTGGTAAAAAAGAGCATCCAAGTGCTCCATGCTTGAGCGATATTAAAAAAATTGATATAGTAATGCACATGGCAAGTAGAGCATCTCCATTCGAGTTTAAAATATTTCCCATACAAATTTTAAAAAGCAATACTCTTGGTACATGGATTGCTCTAGGAATTGCAAAGACTCATAATGCGATCTTCTTCTATACAAGTACTTCGGAAGTATATGGTAATCCTCCCGCAGAATGGATTCCGACTCCAGAGAGTTATAATGGAAATGTAAATCCAATCGGTCCGAGAAGTTGCTATGATGAGGCAAAGAGAGCTGGAGAAGCTTTTGTCAAGGCATATGAACTTCAGCATGAGATTAAAGCAAAAATAGTCCGCATTTTTAATACTTCTGGACCCCGAATTCGACATGGTCCAGAATTTGGGAGAGTTATTCCCAATTTCATAAATCAAGCGTTAAATGATGAGGATATCACTGTATTTGGAGACGGTTCTCAAACAAGATCTTTTACATATGTAGTTGATGAAATTGAAGGCTTCTTAAAAATAGTTGATAATGATAAGACAAATGGAGAAGTGATAAACCTTGGAAACGACAAGCAATTCACGATTTTAAAACTTGCAGAAATTATAATTGAACTAACAAGTTCAAATTCAAAAATTATTTTTAAACCCCTTCCCATAGATGACCCTCTTAGAAGATCTCCAGATTTAACAAAAGCTAAACAAATTTTAAATTGGGAACCAACGACGAGATTAAAGGAAGGTCTAATTAAAACAATAGCCTGGTTTAAAGTATATGACCGAAAAGAATGATAGAAAATTAAATTTAGACATCAGTAATAAGCATTTTCAAAAAATTGTAACTGCTAGCTTGCTTATTGGAATAATTACGGTTTTTGGTTTCATAATCTATTATAATTTTACTCCTGAGGAGGGTTTTGTAATATTTGGTATTTTAAATGAAAATCAAGAAGCAGAAAATTATCCTACAAATGCAACAGTTAGAGAAAATGTATCTTTTTTCATAAGCGTTGAAAATTACTTATATACACAATTCTCATTTAATATCATAATAAGAACGGGAGATAATACAACGGTATTAAATGCAAGTGGTGGAAATGGAGTCTATAACAAAACTGTTCCTTTATCTCCAGTTATTTTAAATCCAGGGCAATCTTGGATGTCGGATAACCTATCAATTTCGTTTTGGAATACAAATAATAATCCTAAAATAATTATTTTCGAATTGTGGGAAGTTCTTCCAACTCCAAGAATATATAATATTCTCTGGTTGAGATTAAACATTACGACATAGCATTACTTCCACCAAGGATTTGTACTTCACCAATTCTTACATAAGGGGCTTGAAAAGAACCATAAATTTCAAATTCTTTTGAAATTGCGTCGATTTTTGTAAATAGATCTAATAGATTAATTGCAATCATTGTCTCATTTAATGGATGTTTAATTTCACCATTTTCTATCAAATTTCCTTGTAGTATCAACCCTGAAAAATCTCCGGTTGCAAAATTTGGAGAATCTCCAGTATAATCCATTAAAATTCCCCTTTTTACATCTTTTATGATTTCTTCTTTCGAAACGTTTCCTGGTTTAAGAATAAAATTCGAGCTCCCTATATAAGGTATAGAGCTATAAGAAGATCTTGAAGCATTTCCAGTACTCTCTGTTCCTTCTTTATTAGCAGTATAACTATTATGTAATAATCCTGATTTCAAAAGTTTCCCATTTTCAATTATTGTTCTATTTTGACAAGGAACCCCTTCACCATCAAATGAAGATGAACCAGCAGCACCATCGATTAAAGCATTATCTTCAATAGTTAAATTGTTTGATCCGATTATAGTGTCCAATTTTCCAACTAAAAATCCTCTTTTATATTGATAAGTTTCAGCATTAATCGCCATAGAGATTGACTGCAATATCAAATCTATTGCGCCATTAGGAGTTAAAATCAATGGACATTTCATATTTTTTATTTTTTTCCTATTTAAATTACTTTTTGCTTTTTCTAATGCTTTCTCAGCAATTTTAAGAACATTAATATCTTTTAGGTTTCTTTGAGATTCCCATTCGGATCCTGAGGATTTGTCTTTTGAAAATTTATCTTCTACAATTATTTGTGAATACACCATGCAATTGGTATCTTTATCTTGAACTTCAAGACCATTAGAATTCAAGATCATGGTTTTTGAATAAGCGGATTTAAAAATCGCACTCTGAGATATTGCTTGATCATCATCCATACAAACTCTGATAATATCTTCAATATATGCTGTTGAATCCTCAATTTGGAGTTCTTTAAGATTTTTATCAAATAAACCTTTCACATTGGGATAATTTTGATAAGATGATGGTAAATCACGAAAATCAAGATCTTTTGTACCTGCTTTCATCATTTTAACGGCGGTATTTACCATCTTTTCAATTGATGCTTTTTTTACTGTATTTGTAAATGCAAAACCTAACGAACCCCTATTATCAATTACTCTAATTGATATACCCTCATCGCTTCCCATTTCACTATTTTTTATTGAATTTTCTTCTACTTCTAATGTAAGATATTTCGATTTTTCAAAATAGACTTCAGCACACTTGACATTTGCTGAATTTTGTTCAGCAAGATTTAAACTATAACTTGCTAACGAACGATAGTCAATTTTATTATCCATTTAATTTAAACCTCCTATGATTACATCTTCTACTCGAATATATGGTCCTCCATCGCAAACTCTTACACTTTGCCCTCCTTTTCCACACATCCCATCACTTGTATCAATTTCTTTACCAATTGCAGATATTTTATTTAAAACTTCAAGGGTCATAGCTGTAAGAGAAGCATCTCTCATCATTTGTTTTTTTTCTCCGTTTTCAATTAAATATGACATTTTACATTTAAATTGGAAGTTTCCTGTTATTGGATCGGTGTAACCATATTGAAATTCTTCACATAAAACACCTTTTTTTGTATCTGAAATCATTTCATCAATCGTCCAATCCCTTGGTTCAAGCATCGTGATTCCCATACGTACTTGGGGTTTATCAGAATCCGATGCTGCCCTTCCATGACCATTTGGAGAGACATTCATTCTAGATGAAGTTTCTAGGTTATGTAAAAAGTTTTTCAAAACACCTTTTTCAATTATAACCGTTTTTTGAGAAGGAATTCCTTCAGAATCAACAAAATAGCTTCCAAATAATTCATATGGCAAGTTAAATTTTTTTCCTTGTCCAATTGTAGGATCATCATAAATAGTAACATCTTCAATTGCGACTTGTTCACCAATCCTTCCTTTAAGAAGACTTTCCTTATTTAATACTAAATCTGCTTCAACTGCATGACCAAATGCTTCATGAACAAAGGTTCCTGTTAATTTTGGGTCCATTATTATTGTAAATTTACCTCCAACGGGGGATTTTGCATCCAATAACGCAATAACTTCCTCTGCTGTTTTTTTACTTAAATTTTTGGCTTTATCAGTTTCTGTTATCTCAAATCCTCCCAAACCACCAACAGAATTAACTGCTCTTTGAATGGTACCTTTTTCTTGAGCATATACAGAATTCATTATTCTTAAAAAAGATAAATCTTGAGATATTAGACTCCCAAATGAATTGAGAAATAAATTAGATGAATTTTCATCCATATAAAATGTGCGAGTATTAATAATTTGTGAAGAAAAACTTGATGCAAATTTTTCATGATATTTGATTAGATCTATTTTTTCCTCGACAGAAACATCCATTAAATTTTTTTTAATATTAACTTTAAAATTTGTGATTAGTGGATCTCTTTCCTTTATTTTGAATTTGTTGTTCGTCAAGGATTCTGAAAATCGAGCCAATTTAATTGCTTTAAGGAATCCATTAGTAATAGATTTTATATCAAGATCTTTCAATACGTAAAAACCCCAACCACCATTAATAAACGTTCTTATCCCACATTCAGATATCAAGGAAGATGAGATCTCTTTACTTTTTTGATCCGTAAAATCTAAAGCCATATCTTCACTAACATTACACTTAATATCCCAGTATTCGATTTTATTTGAAGATAGTTGATTTAATTTATCTATCAATGCCTCATCGATGTTTTTTAATTCTTCTTTAATTTCCATTATTATCATTTACAGCTTCGATTTGATTGAGATATATCTTTATTATTTAATTATTTAAAGAAAAACAATTTAAATCGCATTAATTTAAATTCTATCCTTAAAAGAAGTGAAGAAAATTCGTTTAAATATCTTTCTTTTTTAAATTAAAGATATGTTTTTATCATGATTTATGTAGTTTGTAAGCATTTCTTTTTTAGAACCTTTTTTAAGCTTCTTAATTATCATTATAGCTTCATTGACAGAGCAATATTTAGAAAATTTAAAAGCTCTCTTAAATTGAAAGGTTCTATTACATTTCCAACATTTTTTAGACTTTAAAGACTTGTTTGAATAATACCAGGAACCACAAAAAGCACATCTAAAAAAAATATATTGTTGGTAAATAGTCATTATTAATTTTTATTAATGGTTTTCTATTAAATATAAACCGCAAAAGAATTTTCTAATTTTCATGAGACTGATTTATTTTTTAACTAATAATAAAGATATATTTCTAAAGTAATCATTACAAATCTTGAAATAAAAAGAAATATTAATTTAATAGCGTTTAATCATAAAAAATAAAAAGATCAGAGAAATATCATGAGTCATAAATTTATCCATCCTATAGAAACTCGTTATAGAACGGATATTGCCGAGTTATTTACCGAAGAAAAGAAATTGGAAAATTGGTTAAAGGTGGAAGCCGTTTTAGCAAGAGTACATGCAAGATTGGGTAATATTCCCAAAGAATTTGCTGAAGAAATTAATAAAAAAGCTAATATCAAGGATGTTAAAATTGAACGAGTAAAAGAAATTGATAAGCAGATACATCATGACTTGATGGCAATGGTTAAAGGATTAACAGAACAGTGTGAAGGTGAAGCAGGAAAATACATTCACCTAGGAGCAACTAGCTATGATATTGAAGACACTGCAATATCAATGCAATTAAAAGAAGCGTTAAACTACATCAAAGGATCATTAAAAGCACTCTTAAAGCAACTCATCAATTTAATGGAAAATAAAAAAGAACTAATATGTATTGGTCGTACGCATGGACAGCATGCCATTCCAACGACGTTTGGGATGAGATTTGGTGTCTGGGCCTATGAACTTGATCGTCATCTTGATAGAATTTCTGAAACCTTAAATCGTATCTCTTATGGTAAAATGTCTGGAGCAGTTGGTACGATGGCTAGTTTTGGTGATAAAGGGATTGAAATCCAGGAATTAGTAATGAAAGAATTAGATCTAAAACCTGTTTTAATTGCAAACCAAGTCGTGCAAAGAGATAGACACGCAGAAGTAATATTATTGACATCTTTAATAGGACAATCATTAGCAAAAATTGCACGAGAAATAAGAATTCTTCAGAGAAATGAAATAGCGGAGATATTTGAACCATTCAAGGAAGACCAAGTAGGTAGCTCGACCATGCCACATAAAAGAAATCCTCATAAGTCAGAAAGAATTTGTAGTTTAGCAAGAATCATTAAATCAAATTCAATTGTTGCTTTAGATAATATAGTGTTAGAGGATGAAAGAGATTTAACCAATTCCGCAAGTGAACGAGTTATTTTTGCTGAAAATTTCATATTTTTAGATTTCATGATTAAGCAACTGACCCAAATTATGGAAGGTTTAGAATTTGATGAAAAAAAAATAGAAAAAAACCTTAATCTCACGAAAGGCGCATGTTTAGCGGAGAAAGTAATGGTAGAACTGGTTAATAAAGGAATTGGAAGGCAAGAAGGTCATGAAATTTTAAGACAAGCAGCTATTCAAGCAAGAAATGAAAATGAATTCATGAAAAATGTACTCATGAAAAATGAAAAAGTAAAAGATAAATTCACTAAGAAAGAACTTGATGAAATCTTGGATCCTCATAAATATATTGGTAAAGCAATTGAGCAAGTGCAGAATTTAAGTGAAATATTAAAGAAAAAATATAATTTTTAATAAAAATATGTCTGAAAATGATAAACTATACTCTCGATTAGGAGTGTCGTCCAATAAGGAGGAAGTACATAAAGCTATAGAAAAACTGGATAAAGGTCTTTTCCCTGGTGCTTTTTGTAAAATCGTAGAAGATGTAAATGATCGCCCAGAATATTGTTCAATTTTCCATTCGGATGGAGCAGGTTCTAAATCAAGCTTAGCTTACATGTATTATAAAGAAACTGGAGACATTTCTCCCTTTAGAGGGGTTGTTAGAGATGCAATTGTAATGAATATCGATGACATATTGTGCGTGGGTGCTACTGGTCCGGTTTTTTTGTCCAATAATCTAGGAAGAAATAGTAAATACATATCTGGAGACATCATTGCAACAATAATCGAGGAATATAATGAATATTGTGGTAAATTAACATCATTAGGATTGAAAACAATAATGTGTGGTGGTGAGACTGCAGATATAGGGGATATCATAAAAACTATAATTATTGATGCATCGGTATTTGTATCAATGAAAAGAAAAAATGTAATTAATGCAAATAATATTCAATCTAGTGATATTATCATTGGCTTGGCTAGTGATGGAAAAGCTTCATATGAAGAAGAATATAATAGTGGTATTGGTAGTAATGGCTTGACACTCGCTCGACATGGCACTCTTAACCATAAATATTATCATAAATATCCCGAATGTTATGATTCCCTTATTGAAGAAAAGTCTGTTTTTTTTGGAATTCATAATTTAAAAGAGAAAGTAAAAGGAATAGGACTTACGGTTGGAGAAGCATTATTATCACCAACAAGAACTTATACTCCAATTATCTTAGAAATCGTAAAAGAATATGGAAATGATGTTCATGGAATTATTCATAACACTGGTGGAGGTCAAACTAAAAATCTTCATTATGGAAAAGGTATTCACTACTTGAAAAACAATTTATTTAAAATTCCAATAATTTTTGAAATCATACAGAATTCCTCAAAGACTAAATGGAAAGAAATGTATAGCGTGTTTAACATGGGTCATAGATTAGAGTTGTATTGCAATGAATCGATTGCGAATGAGATTATGAAGATTTCTAAGAAATATGATGTAAACGCAAAAATTATAGGTCAATGTGAAAAATCTTCCTTGAAAAATAAAAATATGATTACTATCAAATCCGATCGGGGAGATTTTGAATATCCATAATCAATTTAGTAAAATGTCAAAAAAATATGATATTATATGCATAGGTGCTGCTTTAGTAGATATGGTTGCTAAAGTAGAACGCCATCCACTTGAAGATGATGAAGTCTTCGTATCAGATTTAAGTCTTTTTTCTGGTGGAGCAGCAGCGAATACTGCTTTTGCATGTGCATCATTAGGTTTGAAATCTGCTTTTCTTGGAAAACTAGGAAAAAATGATACATTCGGATTAAAAATAATTGATGATTTTAAAAAAGGAAACGTTATTATAGATTTAATAAAATATTCTGATGAGCATGGAACGGGATCTGCATATGTTGCCTTAAATGACAAAGCTGATAGAAGAATTTATGCACACAGTGGTGCAGCAAATTATCTCTCAGAAAAAGACATCATATTAAATGAAATAAATCAATCAAAAGTAATATACTTAAGTAGTCTTAAAAATATTAAACCTTTTATCGAAGCGGGAATGATTGGAAAAAAAAACGGAATTCCCGTGATTCTTAATCCTGGAATGTTAATCATAGACCAAGGTTATGATAAAATATCCTCTTTATTGGGTGAAATCGATGTCTTGATATTATCCCAAAGAGAATATACAACATTAATGAAGATTGAAAGTATAGAGTTAGAACATACCATTGTAAAACAAACTTCAACAAAACTATTTGAATTAGGTCTAAAAATTTTAATAATCACATTAGGAAGTAGAGGAGCCTTTATTCTTTCGGAAAATAAAATAGATTTGATTCCGACCATTGAAATAGAAAATATAAAAGACACTACAGGGGCAGGAGATGCCTTCTCAGCAGGGTTTATTTATGGTTTTGTTCAAAGTTTACGTTATGGATTTACTAATCTAAAGAAAAATGTAAAAATTGGAAACTATATTGCAGGAAAATGCATTCAAGAATTGGGTGCAAGAAATGGAATTCCAAATGAAGAACAGCTTAAATCCTTCTTAAATACTTTAAAATGAAAAAATTTTTAATATAATAATTTAATTACTCATCATTCAATTATAATAATGTTATATTATCAATGATGGAAAAAGAAAAGTCAACTAAGACTAAAATTATTGAAGATAGACTGTATTTTTTTATTGAATTAGTCATAGTATTTATTGGAGGATTCTTTTTAGTTTTTATTGCTGAAATTATCACAAGTATCTTGGACCCATCAAGTATTTTATATGGTCCCTTATACTTTTTAATTAAATCAATAATAATTCTTGTTACAGTTCCATTATTTTTACATTTAGCATATTTGATATTAAAGGACCAGAAAGAAGAAAATCAAGAAAAATTTCAACTCAGCCCTACTTTTGGCCATTTAAAATTATATACAATATCTAGAAATAATTTCAAATATCAATTCTTATATGGTTTCTTAATTTTGTTTTTAATATTTATTCCATTGGATTTTTTTACTTACTTAATCCCTGGAATGATTGAATATCAAGCAGAAAGCTTAATAAATCCATATAATTCTTTAGGAACGTATTTTACACAATCCTATGAAATTTTTATAGCATCAGCAATAATAATTCACATTTCCGTTGCATTAATGGAAGAAACTCTAGCAAGAGGCTTGATTGCTAAAAGAGGCAGTGAATATTATAATAAAATATCTGCCGTGATTATTTCATCTATATATTGGGGGATGGGTCATTTATTCTATGTTATTTTCAATCCAATTCAGTGGGGATTTTCTATAATATGGTTTTTACAAGCTTTCTTTATTGGAATAATTTTATCAAGTTTTATTATAAAAAAAAAGTGGTTATTTCCATTAATTTTTGCTCATGCCTTGAATAATATAATTTCAGCTCATACAATTTGGAATTACAAGCAAGGAAATAATTTTTTAGTGATAACTATATACCTTTACGTTCCTTTATTGATAATAAGTATTCTTTTATTGATTTGGCAATTTTCAAGGATAAAAACTGCAGTTTCAACGGGATTTAAAGAATTTATTTCTTATTTTAAACCAGATTCTAAAAGGAATGAATCTGGGGGGGATTTGGGGATTCGAATTCTTTTTGATATAATAATGGGAATAATAATTTTTTTATTAGGTTTATTGGTAAGTCTATAAAAGGTGTCTCATCAGTGGTAAAATTTGGAATTCTTTCTGATACACATATTTCTGAAGATGAAGATCCAATAAAAGTCAATAAACTTCTTGACAGATTAAAGAAAGTTTTCCATGATGTTGATGAAATCATACACGCAGGTGATGTGTGCGTGGATTTTTTTTTGAATGAATTAAACATGCTTAAACCTACTAAATGTGTTTCAGGAAATATGGATAAAATAATAAATCTAAAGAAATTTTTAACATTTAATATTTCTCAGTATAAGATTGGAGTGATCCATGAACTTCCAAATGATCTAGAGAAATTTACACGAGAAAATGGACTTCACATTCTCATCTTTGGCCATACTCACCAACCACTCATTAAGGGTACGCTCTATAATGTATTGATTCTAAATCCAGGTTCTCCAAGTAAACCAAAAGCGCCCCCCAAAATAATTGGTTTTAAGGAACCAATTGCAAGAAAAACCGTATTGACTTTAGATATAAATGAAAAAAATGAAATGATAACTACTTATATTATTAACTTATAATAATGTTAAAATACAATGATAAAAAAATAAATATAAGAATATGATTATTATTCATATCCAAAAAAATTAGCGAGAGAAAAACATATGGTTTCTAAACTTGAATTAGTCTTAAAAGAATTAAATGAAAACGGAAATTTTAGAGCATCATTATTTTCAACGGATACGGGATTGGTGTTATCTTCGCAGAAAGCAGGAGATATTGACGAGACTGTCGTGGCAGCAATGGCAACTTTATTGAGCGACGCGGCTTATGCTGCATCGCAAGATTTGAAATTATCTGAAATGGACAGTATGAAAATAAAATATAAGAGAGAATTAATAATTTGTCGAAATATTTACATTCCTGGTGCGGATACTAATTTTATTTTAGCAGTATTGTCAGAATTACCAGATTCTGATGATGTTGAGAAATATTTTGATTCCCTCTTGGACTGGGCAATTGAAAACAGTCAAGCAGATCTGATAAAATTATCTAGTATCTAAGCTCTTTTATTATTTTTATTTTAATGACTTGAAAAAATTTATTACTTCGTTTGCTATAAGCCCTTCATAACTCCAATAGAGATGATCTGCGCCATCTATAACTTTAAACGATTTTGGATCTTGATATGAAGCATAATGCTTTTCAAAATTTGACAAGGGGATAAAACTATCTCGATCACCTTGTATAAATAGTTTAGGTTTCTCGGTTTGAGATAAATCTTCATATTTTCGGTTATATAAATCAAATGGTAAAGAAATTGCTGCAAATCCTATAATCTTATCAGAGTAATTAATAGTAGAACATCCAATTGCGGCACCAAAAGAATAACCGCATAAAAATATTTTATCCACACCTAATTTTTCAATTAAATAATCAATACATGCCTTAACATCGCTATGTTCCCCGCTTCCGTTAGATAGATTACCTGTAGACCTTCCAACTCCTCTAAAATTAAATCTCAAGCATGAAATATCTTGATTAATTGATTTCTCAAAAATACCCGAAATGACATTATTATAAAAATTACCTCCCATTCTAGGATCGGGATGACAAAGTATAATTGCTGAATCTTTTTCAGATGTTGATTCATAAAATTCTGATTCTAATTCAATATCATAATTAGTTATGATATAGTTTTCAATTTTGACCATAATTTTATTTAATTATCAAAAGTATTTTATTATTGTTGATAATGAATTACAATAAGATCATGATAGAACAAAAGATTAAGCAGTTCATAATGGAAGATTGTAATTTTAAAGATTGTAGCTCTCAATTTATTCCCGATGGCACTTCTAGTAAAGCAAAAATTATCGCAAAAAGTGATGGTTATATCTCGGGACTCGAGGAATTACAAATAATGTTTAACGTTCTCAATGTTGAATCAACTCTTAGAAAAAAAGATGGAGATGCTATAAGTAAAGGAGATGTCATCATAGAGTTAAAGGGGGATACAAAAAGCATTTTACTTGGAGAAAGAGTAGGACTTAATCTTTGTACTCACATGAGTGAGGTGACTTCAACTACAAGACTGTTTGTCGATATCGTTGAAAAATCTCAAAAAAAGACTAAAATTGCATGCACTAGGAAAACTCTACCTGGTTTAAGAATTTTTGATAAAAAAGCTGTCGAGATTGGCGGAGGAGACACGCATAGATTTTCTCTCGATGACATGATATTACTGAAGGACACTCACTTAAGATACAAAGACGGAGATGTAGTAAAGTTATTAAAGGATGTGAAAAAAACGGCAAGTTTTTCAAAAAAAATAGAAATTGAATTAGAAAAAGTTGAGGATGTTTTAATAGCTGCTAGAAATGGAGCTGACATTATCATGCTTGATAATATGAATCCTCAGCAAGTAGGTAATGCGATTAGTAGTCTTGTTGAAAATAATTTGAGAGAAAAGGTAATTATCGAGATTTCAGGTGGAATTAATAGAACCAATATATTGGATTATCTAGTTTATGAACCAGATATCATTAGTAGTAGTGAAATAACTCAAAATCCTAGCGTGATAATCGATTTATCTCTTAAATTTAATTAAAATAAGATGTGTATAATTCAATCAATTATTATCTCGTGAATAGTACAAGAGACATCTTTAATATTTTCTAGTTTTTGGTATAAATCTTTAATCATTCCAAATTCACCCACAGCAAGAACAGTTTCAATTTTTTTTTCGACGATACGCCAATCTGAAATATTTTTTATGATAGAATTAAACCGTGAATATAATTCGGAAATCTCATCAATTATAACCTCTTTAAATGGATATACTAAATGTAATACTATTATTTTATATCCTTCTAAATCGTCAAATTTTTGATGGTTGTTGATAAAATTTACGATTGCTCCTCTTAATGCCTCACTCTTAGAGGAGAATCCACTCTTTCTCCTGACTTTTTCAAATCTATCTAACAAATCATCATTTACTTGTAATGAAATTATTGGCATTATAAATTCATTAATGAAAAGTAGATTAATAAGTTTAATTCTTGATTAATTTTATTTATAGTTTAATGCGATAAATTAGTTTTATAGTAACTTTTTTTCTAAGAATTAAATTACTTAATTTTTTTATAAATCTTTGATATTAAGCAGATTCTTGCCTCCATTCGGCCATACAATCTCCGCAAATATATTTCTTACCGTAAACTCTTGGTGAAAAACTAATAATATTGTCTTTATCAACAACTTCTTTTATAGGATATTTATCCTGATTCCCACATACTGGACATGTACGTCTACCATGAACTATCTTCACTAGCCTTGATTGATCAGATTTTTCTTCCTTCTCTACTTTAGGTGTAGAAATTATAGTAATCGGAGCCATTGGCTCTTCTTTAGATAATTCTTCAATAGAATCCATTTCTACTTCTAATTCTTTAATTAATCTTTCTCTTTCTTTCATTAATTGATTAGATATACCATGTAATTCTTCTGTTAAATCTAAAGATTCTTCATTTAACGAAAAAGTTACGTTTTTAGCTTGATTAATAATTTGATCAAGTTCCTTTTTTAAATGAGAGGAAAAAGATGGTGATGAACTTATCCTGCTTTCTAATTTTTCTTTAGTTTTAGAGATGATGTTCAGAGTTTTAGGCTTGCTTGGTATTTTTTGTGGAATTTCTTTTTGGATTAATTCCATTGGAACCTCACTTTCTCTCATTCTTTTTTCCCTCTCCATCAAGCTAGTTCTGTGTGCTATTATCTTAATTCTAGCTTGCTTTAATTTTTCTTTTCTTCTATTTAATTTCTTTTTTAACTTAACTATCTCCTCAGGTAGAAGAGATTCTTGTTTAGGTTTCTTTGCTGAATGTAGTCGAATTAATTTTGCTATATTTTGTTTTAAAGATGAAATTTCTTTATTTTTTTTGTCTAAATCTTGTTTTGCATAAAAGCTAACATCTTTAAGTTTATTTCTTAACTCTTCAATTTCATTCGTTTTTTTATTCAATTCCATTAATTGAACTCGTGAACCTACTTCTTGTTGTGCTTTCATTTCTAGTTGTCTATTTGATTTCTCTACTAAAGACTTTTGAAATTGAATATTTTGGGTTAATTCATTTATCTTATTGTTTAGATATTGTATTTTACGTTCTAATGCTTCTCGTTTTTTTTTTTCTTCTTGATAACCATACATCAAATTCCCATCTTGGATATAAGAGGGTGGTTGATAAGATCGGGGATAGGTTTGCTGATAGGATTGAGGGTAGGATTGTTGATAGGGTGGTTGATAAGTTTGTGGATAAGATTGTACTTCTTCTTCATATAATAGATTTTCAGTGTCCAGTAAAATACTTTTAACTTCTATAGCTTCATATTTATTAATTTTTTCAAAGGGGTAAAATCTATATAATTCATCCTCATATTCAGTTTGTAAGAAAAGAGATAGTTTATGAGCACTTCGGATAATTTTTATTCCAAATCGTTCAATGATTAAAATATCTCCTAATATATGTAAAACATCTTCTGGGGCCCCTGAAAAGTCAGATTGTGCTACTTTATAATGTTTTTTGTATATTCTTCTATTTGTTATGACATAATTTCGTTCATTAGTACTATCTTTAGACATTACTTTATGCCATAATATTTTTTCTCCAGGAATAAATAAAGTTTTGATTATTTCCACTTATGCAACACCGTGAATAAGAAAAAATTTTATAATAACTAAATTTTAAACATTCAATACTAGAGTAAAATTTTATATATTTATTTATTTATATAATTATCTTTATTGTCTAATAATACTTTAATTTTGTCTAATCTATTTTTTTTAAAATACATTATTAGTTGTAATTTAAAAAGAAATGAATATGTTTTGTTATAATTCTTTTATTTCTTTCTAAGATTAGAAAATAATCGTTCATGCATTTCATAAAATTTATCTAAATTTTCATTTTCAAGAATAACAGGTTTTCCTATCTGTAAAGCACCCCAGTAGAGATATGCTAACTTTTCAACTAGTTCAGCATATTTTACAGCATTAATAACTGATTTTCCACAAACAATTACACCGTGATTAGAAAGCAATGCAGCATTTTTATTACCTAACGCTTTTAATGCAACTTCACCAACTTTTTCAGTATGAGCTTCTCCATAAGGAGCGAGATCAATAGATCCACCTAAAAATACGACCTGTTCTTCCATTATTATGGGTACATGTTTCCTTGTTATTGAAAGCATTGTTGCATATGGTGAATGAGTATGTATCACACATTTTACCTTGGGTCGAGCTTTATATATTGCGAGATGTAGTTTAGTTTCCGTAGATGGTATCTTACCTTTCCCAATAACATTACCATTAAAATCTAAATGAGTAATTTGTTCAATCGTTAAGGAATCATATTGATTTGCTGTTGGAGTTATAAAGATCTCTTCTTTTCTTCCATTCCTAACACTGATATTCCCTTCGTTATTATCATTTAATCCTTTTTCAAAGATTTTCTTAGCACCATCTACAACTTCTTTTCGAAATTTTAATTCTTTATCTTCTACCATATTATTATTGAATGTAAACAATTTATTAAAAATCACCATAGTCTCTTATATTAAATTAAATGTAAATGAGTGCTTTTTCAGAAACAAATTACTTTTTTTAAAATTTTAATATATAATAATGGATAGAATTATTTTACATTGTGATTTAGACTGCTTTTTTGCCGCAGTAGAAGCACGAGATAATCCTGAATATAAAGGAAAACCCATTATTATAGGAGCAGATCCGAAAAGAGGGAATGGAAGAGGTGTTGTAAGTACTTGTTCATATGAGGCAAGAAAATTCGGAATTCATTCAGCATTACCCATTTCACAAGCTTATAGATTATGTCCTGAGGGTATTTATCTTAAACCCAGTCATGATAAATACATTACTGTTTCTAACCAAGTCATGTCCATTTTAAAAAGTTATTCTGATAAATTTCAACAAGCAGGCATTGATGAGGCTTATATAGACATTACAGAATCTATCAAAGACTTTAAAGAAGGGAAAATAATAGCTGATTCTATTAGAGAAAGAGTTTACAAAGAAATAGGGATAACTATCTCCATAGGAGTTGCTCCAACGAAGTCCATTGCAAAAATTGCTTCAGATCATGAAAAACCAAATAGTACTACAGTTGTTCCTCCGAATTTAATATTTTCTTTTCTAAAAAATCAAGAAATCACGAGAATTCCCGGTATAGGAAAGAAATCAAAAATCTATTATAACACACATGGAATTAAAACTATAGGAGATATCATTGTAACGCCCTTAGAAAAGATGATCGAATTATTTGGCAAGAATGGTAAATGGGCATGGAATATTGCGCATGGCAATGATAATAGAGAAGTAGGTGAATTTCATGGAAACCGAAAATCAATTAGCAAGGAGCGGACTTTTCATAAGGATACAAATGAGATGACATTCATTATCCCAAAATTAGAAGAATTAAATGAAAAAATCCACTATAAATTAAGCAAAAATAAGGTGTTTTATAAAACAATTACAATTAAAATTAGGTTTGAAGGTTTTATAACACATACAAGGTCAAAAACATTCCCATTTCATATTAGAAATGAAAAAACAGCTCTTAAAGTCTTGTTAGAGTTATACCAAGAATTTAATGACATTAAAAAGAAAGTTAGATTAATAGGTGTTAGATTTTCTAACCTAAAAAGAGAAATTAAACAAAAACAAATTACTCTATTTAATTATAACAAATACATTTGATTTATAATTTTACTATAGTAAAAAATCTTTTACTAACAAAAAAAAGAAATACAAATATATACATAAATTATTATATAATTTATAATAAGTTTTATACTATTTCACGGGTGAAATGGGTAATGGGAAAAATAATTCAAGATATTTGGATACTCACGAAAACAGGAATTTCAGTTTATAATAGAGTCTATGATCCAGAAAAATTAGATCAACAACTATTTGCCATGCTGATGAGTGCTATAAATTCATTTGCAGATGAGGTATATATAGGAGGGATATCAAGCTTTGAGTTAAGTGATAAAAAATTTAGTATCATTAAACATAATGATTTCCTATTTGTCGCAAATTCTGATCCTAAGGTAAAATGTAAGAAAGTTGTAAATGAACTTGAAGCGATATCAGAAAAATTTTTTAAAGCTTACCCCCATAATGTATTAGAGAATTGGGATGGTGATGTCAGTATTTTTGATAATTTTGAAGATCATATTCAAGATTCAGTACAAAAGAAGTTAAATAATTTTATGGCCATGATATAAACTTCTTTTTTTTAATATTTTTAGAATATCTTTTTTTGTTATAATTAATAATCTGAAATTATTAAAATAAATAATAATTGTTGTAAAATATAATAAAATTCTATATATTGAAAGTAAATAAAAAAATGAATGCTATTGGAATTGTATTTTTATATGATAGAAAATTAGGCCCTCCAAAAGAAATATCCGTAGAATTCAAGGAATTTTTTGCACAAGTAACTGAAAATTTAGTAAAGGAAGGATTATTAGATTTACCAGAGCTTAAAAACATAATTGACTCTCAAAAAATTTATTGGGGTGGAATTCGAGAAAATTTTAATGAAATAATAAGTGATACTGATGCAATTGGTAAGTTAGGATGGATAACTTTTAAAAATCATACAGATATTGAAGCGAGGGATGAATTAAAGAGTCTAATCTATGATGAATCAAAAGCTCCTTGGGGATTTACTCTTATTGTGTGTGTTATATATGGATAATAAATTAATTCGTAGCTAATATCTTATTAATTTCTCTTTTTAAACCCGAATTTTGGGGATTTCTATTTAAGTCATTCAAAAAGTATACTAATTTATATAATTCAATTTTCTTAAGAAATTCCTTATCTATTGGTTTCTTATAATATTTTTCATAACCGTCATAAAAGGCTTTATTTAATTCTGATAGTCTAAATATCCTTAAAGTTAAGTATTCAAAAGGTGCAAAATCCATAGCTCGCACGCCAACTCTCCAATTTTCGAAATTTAAGAATCCATTTATTCTAATTGCTGAAGTTTCATCTTTAATAATGATATTCTGACCATGAAAATCGTTATGTAATGCGATTGATTCATACTCTTCTTCAATTAATGTATAATTGTCCTTTATATATTCTTTAATTTCTTTATTGAGGTTTATTTTATTTTTTTTTGCTTCTGCTAAAATATATTCAAATTCCTTATCAAATATTTCAAACCAAGATTTTTTACTTGTTTCTTTTCCAATTTCCGTTACTTTCTCATAAAATGAATTAAATTTTATGCCATGAATTTTTGCTAACGTTTTTCCAGCATTTTTAAAAAAAATATTCAACTTTGGAATTTCTAATTCAAAGTTTTCCATTTTAAATCTTTTTTTATAATAATAAAAAGGTTTACCCGGAATATATTCTTGTATCGTGTAATTACATGGAAAGAATTGTTTTGACTCATCAAAATAAATTAAATTTGGAACAGGAATAATTGGATGTTTTTCAGCATCAAATATATAATTACCCTTAACCTTTGATATTATTTTTTTTATCTCATTTCTGAGTTCGGGGATTTCAGCGTGTAGTGTACCATCAAGAAAAGGATATAATAATTTTTCCCTACATATTTCAGTTTCATTACTGGATTTTAGATCATTAAAACGAAGAATTAAGTCTTGATCAAATTTTATCCGATAAATTGTACTAGTTTTCTGATTTCGATCATAAGGACCTTTAATCCGCCTTATAACACCCAAGTCTTTAATATCTTCTATTACTTGAAATTTTTCTTTCAATTCAAGGAAGTTAAATAATTCATTTCCAACGGGATATAACTTATCGATATAATTTAGATTTAACAAATAATGAATAGTAACATCGATCCTATATAAAACAAATTTTTCTACTGGTTTCTGAAATTCCAGAGAAAAATTCATCGTATCATTATATGAAAGCTCTAAACTATCTTTATATAAGGAATAAAACGCATATTTAAGGCCTCTTTGCTGCTTCCCGAATTTAGTTTGATTGTCATAAATTTTATCACGGAATTCATTAATAGCTTCTTGATATTGAGCAATTTTTAAAGGATCTTCTTCAACTGCTGCGAGATATAGCTTTTTGCATACATTTAACACATTACTAATGCTTGGAATAAGAGCGGAATACTTTCTCTTCTCTTTGGGTATTAATTGAAGAAATTGGGAAAATTGACGTTCTTTTCCACAACAAACTGAAAAATTTTCACTTATATTTTGAATATATCCCTTATAATTCCCCAATTTTTCTGACGAATCCTTGATTCCAATAATATTTGGGTATTTAATTAACTCGGTTAAAATATTTTGAGAAATATTATTACCTGCAAATAAAGTTGGATTATTGTATAATATAATTTTATTATCTACATTTATCGAGTCAAGGATATTAATAAAAAATGATTTCAAATCATCCTCAACTAATTTTTCAGTTAAAGGAGAGGGAAGTAGGAAATTTAAATTTTTAAATTTCTTTCCAAACATTTCAATTTCATCAATAATTCTATTAGAATTATTCTGGAAAATTCCGGATATAATTGGTTTTTTTTGAACATCATTTCCAAGAACAAAATTGATAAGTTTTGATTTTTCCTCTAATCTTTCTGAGAAACTATTTCCTTCACCAGTCGTACCAAATAATAGAATTGAATCAGCTCCATTTAAATATACATGTTTAAGTAGAATTGATGTCATATCAAGATTTATTTTAAAATTTTTGTCAAAAAAAGTAAGAGTCGGACAAATGATACCATTAATTGGGATATTTTGAATCACTGTTTTTCACCACTTATTCATGAATAAAATTAGTTGGAATAGAAAAGAAAAGCGTTGTGGTTGTCATAGAATAATTTGATTATAGAGAAATAATTATTAAAATTTATCATTAAAAATACCAAATATTCTTATTAGTTATAAGAAAGTGAAATATAATATTTAAATGAAATTAGAATAATAATAAAAAAAAATAAATTATATTATGAAAATGGAAGATTCTAACTTCTTTTTCAATATTGATGAAATTAAAATTCCATTGGTTACAACAGGAACGAGTCCATTTATAGGAGCAGGACAGTTTGGTATCAATGGTCCCATTTGGAGAAAAAAATTTTTAAACAATACTGAAGCAATGGTAGATATTTTAGAAGCAAGTTATAAAGCAGGAGCTCGTGGAATTGAAGCAATCCCTGTTGGAAAAATCATAGATTCTGCTCGCATCATGTCTGAAAGATATTCTGATTATGTCATAACAGGTTCAACATTACCATATGAACATTCTGGAATACACACTTTAATAAATGCGGATGCAAAAATGATATTTGTTCATGGGATGATTTCAGATGCGAAAGGAAGAGAATTAATAAAATTATTGGATATTATATCTGATCATGGCGTTATTCCGGGTATCGCCACGCACGATCCAATTCCTACAATACAACATGTAATTGAAAATGATTTAAATGTAAGGGCATTTCTAATTCCTTTTAATGCAGAAGGATATCTCATGGGAAATCAATTCAAGCTTGAGGAACTCGTTAACAGCACTAAAAATTATTCATTTATTGGAATGAAAGTTTTAGCTGCGGGTAAAATTAGACCAGATAGAGCATTAAAGTATATATCTCAGCATAATATTGATGCTGTATCAATTGGAATTACAAATGTCCAAGAAGCAATGATAACCAATAAGATCGCATCGGAAATCTTAATTAAAAAGGATAAAAAAACATTTAAGAATCATGGTTAAATAATAAATATATTCATTCGGTATTTTGAATAGATTATAATAATAATAATACTAAGGTGAAATTATTGGGTAAAAATGGAAGTGTAAGATACGTAGCTGTGCTTGGTGGTTTACTAGGAGTAGTTGCTATAATTATCGGGTTAATTCCATCTGACGCAAGTTGGTGGTATGTTCGAGAAACTTTTACAAATGCAAGTGCTATACTCAATGCTTTTGGATTCTTTACTCTTAACAATGGTAGTATTGTCTTTGCTGCGGACTATTTAATTTTAATAGCAGGTTTGTCCTTTCTAATTGGCTCTCTATTAATCATATTTAGTGCTAGCAAGAAGAAAAAAGCTATTGCCATTTTCTCTGGATTTTTAATGATTATTGGATTAGTTATTTTTTGTGTAGGTTTATATGCAAAAAATAATTGGGAATCTGTCAATGTTTTACTTTTCTGGTTAAATACTGAATCAAATGTGTTTTTCGGTGAAAGTTTCACTGTTAGATGGGGATTAGGTTTTAGTTTTTATTTAGCTATAGTAGGCGCAGCGATAGGTACAATTGGAGCCCTAGTTATGAAATAAAGAGAATTTTATCTCTTTTTTTTTCTTTTGAATAAAATAACAAAATTAAGAGTACAATTCGATATTTATATTTTTTTTGATTCCTTAAACACTTCAAAAATTTCTTGTTCGAATTCAACCGTATCTTCTGGTAGAAGTGTAGGGTCTCCTAAGAGTTTTGATTTATAGTATATTTCTGAACCCCTTTCAACATATTCCAAAACCGTATAAGCGCCCTCTAAATGACTTCCACAACATAAGCTTCCATGATTAGGTAATAATAAAGCATTTTTTTTTTCTAAACTGTTTATTACATTTTCAGCAAGTTCAGGGCTTCCAGCTTCCCCATATTCTGCACAAATGATTTCTCCACCAACGTAAGGTACCAATTCTTCAATTATTGGAGGTAAAGTCATTTTATGAGTGCTTAAAATTGTGGAATAAATACCATGAGAATGGATAATGGCATTCACGTCATCCCTAGCTTTATATACTCCCAAATGTAAAAATTTCTCTACAGAAGGATTTCTTTCTCCTTCTATAACCTTTCCTTCCATATTAATAGTGAGAATATCTTCGGGTATCATATCAACATATTTAACATTACTTGGAGTTATAAGCACGAATTCCTCATCATCTTGTTTGACTCTCACGCTTATATTTCCTGCGGAACCAATAACATGGCCATCTTTCAATAATTTTTTACATGTTTTTACAATTTCATTCTTTAATTCATTATTATCATCATTTTTTATTTTCATATGATCACCTCTTTTTACTTTAAAAACTTCAGGATTAAGGATATTTTTTGGTATTTGACCATTTAACCATTCTTTTATATCTGTCAATAATAAATTAGATTGAATAACTACTACTTCTTCAGTATCACCACCTATGTGAGGTGAAACGATAGCATTTTCTAATTCTAAAAACTCATTATCCTCATCTATAGGTTCCATTGGAAATACATCCAATGCGGCACCAGCAATTTGCTTCTCTTTTAATGCATCATACAGAGCATCATAATCAACGAGACTTCCTTTAGAAGTATTTATGAGAATTGCTGTTTTTTTCATCATTGCTAAACGATCTTTATTTATAAGATTATCATTTTCATCTGTTGCTACTGTGTGAATTGTTATAATATCAGAATTTTTCATTAATTCATCAATATCCACTTTTTTACCATACTTCACAATTGTTTCATTATTAACATAAGGATCATAAATTAATAAAGAAACTCCGAAAGCTTTTAACCGGTCTGCAACCCTACGACCAATCTGACCTAATCCAATTATCCCTGCAGTCTTTCCGTTTAATTCAAAACCTTGAAATTGATTAATATAATTGATATAATCTTCAAAATCTATTAATTCAAAATCATCAGAATGTAATACTCTTTCTAGATTTTGAAGTTTTCTCGCTAACATTAGAATGTATGCTATGGTTAACTCTGCTACCGCAACTACATTTCTTAGAGGAGTTTTAGTTACAGGAATTCCCTTTTCAGTGGCAGCATTTAAATCAATATTAAATGGGTCTCCCCTACAAGATACAAGGAATTTTAAATTAGTTTTTTCGAATAACTCTTTTTTTTTTAAATCATCTGTTTCCGTTATAAAAATATCATAACCATCTAATTTTTCCGCAAGTACATTGATATCTAAATAAATAATGCCTGTTTCACGCCATGGCTCATAAGTAACATCCATTAAATTCTTTAATTCTTCCAAACACTCCTTGGTTATACTTGCTGTTATTAAAGCTTTCATTTTTTTCACATTTAATGGTAATAAAAAAATTAATAAAAAAATTAAATATTTGATAAAAATTAATATTAGTTTATTTAAAACATTAAACTTCTTAGTTTCATCAAATTCCTAATTTGTCCTTCTACAACCTTAATCTTTCCTGCACTGTAAGCTTTAACAGCTCCCAGCTCTTTATTAAATAAGTCTAAAATCACTTGTTCAGATGTGAATTCTATTTTAACAGGTGCAGTATCATCTCCAGTATTATCTTTTATTTCAATTCCTTGGTCGTTGTTAACGTTAATAACAAATTTCCTTCCAGTGTCTAAAAAAGTAATTTCAATAGGATCGTTATATTTAGCCAGTTTTTTCCTGACTTTTTCATCATTATTATATCTATCTTCGATTTCCTTGAGACATGATGGTATATCTTCAAAAGATGACATTTTTCTTTATCTCCTAATTAATTTGTGTTAATCTTAAGTAAGAAATAGAATTGAATAAATTTAAATAAACCTTAGAAGATTTTCAAATTTGTTATAATTATTTAGAATAAAATAACATTATTTAACATAAATAAGATTTATTTTAGTTTTCCATTAATGATTAAAAATAAGGTGATATAGTGGCTCTTAATGAAATCTTTTTTGAATTTTCCAATAAAGACAGATTTGATCTTTTTAAATGCTTATACAATGAGAAAAAAAGACATAGCGAGCTTGAAAAAGAATTAAAAATTCCAGGTCCTGAAATTTCAAGACATCTAAGTAGGTTATTAAAGAAAAAACTTATCAATAAAACTGGTGATAAGCTCTATGAAATGACTGAAATTGGGAGGATTTTTTATAGAGTCATGAATATTCTAAAAACCTCCTTGAAGTATGAAGAGTTCTTTAATTCACATGAGGTTAATTCAATACCTTTGAATTTTATTTTACAGTTAGGAACATTAAAATCTATTAAAGTTAATGATAAAACAATGCATAATATTGATATGTGGTCAAAAATCATTAAAGAATCTGATAAATTTATTTTTGCCATTACAGATGAGTTCCAAGATTCCTTACTTCCAATCGTTGAGAAAAAATTAAACTACCAATCGATTGAAATACGTGCAATAATTGCTAAAAATGTGTTGAACTCATCTTCACATGAATCCTTTAAAGATAGGCATAAATTTTATGAGAAAATGGATATTTTTCAAAATATTAGAGTTTTAGATGATATTAACGTTTCCTTAATAGTTTCTGATAAAGGAGCCATAATTTTTCTTGGTAAAGAAGGAAAAATTGATTATAGCGAATGTATCAATGGATCTGACATTACATTTCTGAATTGGAGTAAAGATTTGTTCAAATGGTATTGGAAAATTGGAGCGTCTTTAGATAATTTTATAAAAAAGAAATTTTATAATATTGGATAAAATTAAAGGTAAATAATATTAATTAATATAGTCATAATTCATCAATTTTTGATTTTAAATTCTTCCAATCTGTATAAATTGAATCATATTGCTTAGAAATGGAGGGGTCAACATTAAATTTTTTTGACTCTATTAACTTTTCAATCAT
>JBHLME010000040.1:0-34691 GCA_048938445.1 Promethearchaeota archaeon
CCTAATGATTTAA
Source organism: Promethearchaeota archaeon (assembly GCA_048938445.1). GTDB lineage: Archaea > Asgardarchaeota > Lokiarchaeia > Sigyniarchaeales > SOKP01 > FT1-020. Next base: position 14 of record JBHLME010000040.1, read on the forward strand.
AAATATGAATTGAACTAGGAAATTCCCCAGTTGGATATAAAATTTCGCCCTTTTTTAATAAACGAGAGATAGTGTTTATACCAGATGAAGTGTTAATCAAAAATGCAACTTCATTTAAATTACAATTCAAGTAATCAGCAACCATTTGTCTTGCTTTATCTAATTCTAAAAAATATTCATCCCAAAAAATATCTCCATTAGTATGCAGATCTTGAAAATATTTAATTCCGGCGTCATATGCTGCTTTACTCATAGGAGAACCACCAGCGGCTTTTAAATGTATTGAATTTTCAAATAATGGAAATTGTTCCTTTCGAATTTCATCCCAATTAATATCCATTTACATTATCACTTTGTTTTTTAATAAAAAATTAACTATAATCCCCTTTTAAAATAAAAATGGCCATCCTACTAAAAAAATTTGGAAACCTTTCAGCTAAATTCATTCTTTTTTTAGGGAGATATACTTTTTTGAAAATTTCGAATTTATTAAAATTGCATAGCATCAGAAACTTATTAACAGTAAGAATTTGCTGTTTTCCACCACTATTAAATCTATTTTTCATTGTATCTCCTCTATTTAGAGAACCACTTAATAGAAATGAGATTCTATTTTTCCAATATGCTAAATTTTCAAAGCTAATTATGCATTTCTTTCCAACTCTTAACATTTCTTGGATTAAGAAAGCGGGTTTAGATATATGTTCTAATGTTTGGCTTAAAATGACGTAATCAAATGATTTATCTTGAAAATCCCTGAGTCCTTCATCTAGGTCTTCTTGCACAACGGAGATACCATATTCTAAACATTTCTTAATCGATTCAAGGGAAATTTCTATACCCAATCCATCTATTTTTTTCGAATCAATTAATTCTTTAAGTAATTCACCATTTCCACAACCTAAATCTAAAACTTTACTATTTGGTTTTATTAATTCAGAAATTATTTGAAGGTCCTCTCTTTTTAACATAAAATTTTTCCTCTAACGTATGTAAGTAATTAATATTCAATACTATTTAGAAAATTTGATACTAAAACTCGTAAGTCTTCGCAATCTATTAAAAATGAGTCATGTCCATAATTAATATTAATTTCAGCAAAACTCACTTTTACATTATTTGATTTTAAAGCAAATACGATTTCTTTTGCTTGAGAAGTTGGATATAACCAGTCAGATGTAAATGATATGATTAAGAGTTTTGAATTTTTAAGATGAGCAAAAGTCTTAAATAAACTTCCAAACTTTCTTAAATCAAAATAATCTATCGCTTTTGTTATGTATAAATATGAATTCGCATCAAATCGCTTGGTAAATGCCGTGCCTTTGTACTGCAAATAACTTTCGACTTGAAATTCTTCTGTAAATTGAAATATTAATTCAGGATTATGTTGAAGACTTCGACCAAACTTTTTCTTCATTGATTCTTCACTTAAATAAGTTATATGTCCAATTTGTCTAGCTAGTCGTAATCCCTTATCAGGGGGATAACCTGTGTAATAATTACCCTTATTCCAATTTGGATCAGAATAAATAGCTTGTCTTTGAACCTCATTAAATGCAATATTAAAAGTTGTAGCATAAGCGGCGGTTGCCATAGGTATTATTGATTCAGTGATTTCGGGATAACTTACAGCCCAATCTAATGCTTGCATTCCACCCATACTTCCACCTGAAACGGCTAAAATTTTTTCAACACCGAGATGATCAACCAATAATTTGATAGATTTAACGATATCATGAATTGTAATTATGGGAAAATCAAGTCGGTATTGTTTTCTTGTTTGGGGATTAATAGATGATGGACCTGTTGAACCATAACAGCTTCCTAAAATATTAGCACAAATTATAAAATACTTGTTCGTGTCAAAAGGTTTGTTTGGTCCAACCATCTCATCCCACCAACCCCCTATCTTGCTATTATCATTGTATACATGTGAACTTCCAGATAACGCATGAAAAATTATAATAGCATTATTTTTTAAAGTATTTAATTTACCGTATATCTCATAAGCTAAAGTAAATTTAGGTAAAAATTTGCCTGATTCAAGTTCAAATCGATCATTCCAACGGAAATACTTTAGATTGGGTATTTTTTTTAAAATCTCATCAAATAATTTAATTCACCTGACTTTCTTCTATATCTAAGTTGTAATTTAATTAAATTACTAATAATTTATCCTCTTATAATAATTAAAAAAAAAGAATTTATGCTTCAAATAAATCTGTTGATAAATATCTTTCTCCCGTATCTGGCAATATTACTACAAGATTTTGCCCTTTTTCAAATTCGAGAGCAGCATTATATAAAGTTGCCCAAGCAGCTGCTCCAGAAGATATACCGACAAAGATTCCTTCTAATTTAGCTAATTTTCTTGAAGTTTCAACAGCATCGTTATATTCTACTTTAATGACTTTATCATAGATGTGTGTATTTAATACATCGGGGACAAATCCCGCACCGATTCCTTGAATTTTATGAGGACCAGGATTTCCTCCAGATAATACAGGGGAATCATTTGGTTCCACCGCATAAATTTTCACATGCGAACCAACTTTTTTCTTTAAGACTTCACCAACTCCAGTAATTGTACCGCCTGTTCCAATTCCTGCTACTACTCCGTCAACCTTTCCATCGAGATCTCTTAGAATTTCTTCTGCTGTTGTTTTTCGATGGACTTCTGGGTTAGCGATGTTTTTAAACTGTTGAGGGATAAAAACATTTTTTCCTTCATTACCTAACTCTTCAGCTTTTTCAATCGCACCTTTCATTCCTCCAGAAGCAGGAGTTAATATCAACTCCGCGCCATATGCTTTCAATATCTTTCTCCTCTCTAAGGACATGCTTTCCGGCATTGTTAAAATGAGTTTGTATCCCTTAGCTGCGCAAACTAAAGCTAATCCTATACCTGTATTCCCTGATGTTGGTTCTACAATGACAGAATCTCTATTTATTATACCTTCTTCCTCAGCTTTTTCTATCATTGCTAAACCAATTCGATCCTTAACACTCGCTCCGGGATTAAATGCTTCTATTTTAGCATATATATTTGGTTCAATACCTTCGGTGATTCGATTTAACTTGACTAATGGGGTGTTAAATATTGTTTCAGATATGTTATTATATATTTTTCCCAATTTATTCACCATTTTATTGTTGATTATCTTGAGTGATATAGTCGTCAATATATTTATAAATAAAACTGCAAATTTTGCACTGACTTCAAAAAAATATGATTTATTGTTGAAATCAAATAAAGTATTATTTTCAATGAGAGGTAGTAATAATTTAAATTTGGAATGATAATTTATTTTGAATTCTTTTATCTTCTTGCACTAAATTCTCTATATTTTTTTCAAATAACTTCTGAAATTTAGATTCAACTTCTTTCCAAAATCCTTGAAGTACTATAGAATTTTTTGAATAATCCAATAAAGAAATAGTTCCTTCAATTCCTCTCAAAATGTCAATAACTTTAATTTTTCTAGCAGGTTTAGCCAACTTATATCCTCCTTGAGCACCTCTCATACTTTCGACCAATCCCGCTCTTTTAAGATTAATCAATAATTTTTCTAGAAATTTTTGAGGTATATTTTGAGCGTCAGCGATTTCTTTTATCTGAATATACCCCTTAAACTCATTTTTAGCTAATTCAAAAATTGCAGAAAGAGCATAATTAATCTTTTCAGAAAACACTCTCATCTTAATATAATATGATTCATTAATTCTTATATTTATGATAATAGCAGGATAAAATTTAAATATAAACTTAAAATTTATTAAATTCCACCACCATATTCACCAAAATAAATTTCAATTTCATCATTTCCATGATCTTCATTATTAAGTAATTTATCTTCAAGAAATTTAATTCTTGAGTTTAAAGTAGCAATAGTAATTGATAAAGGATCTGGTAAGTCTCCATGGGCTAAATCAATTTTTTTTATTTTATCTCCTTCCCTCGATATGATTTTTCCAGGTACGCCAACAACTACAGAATTTGGAGGAACATCATTAACAACAACAGAATTTGCTCCAACTTTTACGTTATCTCCTATTGTGATTGGACCTAATAATTTCGCACCAGTACCTATAACAACGTTATTACCTATTGTTGGGTGTCGTTTTTTTTGCTCTAAAGATACTCCACCTAACACTACACCTGCATATAACGTGACATTATTTCCAATTTCTGCCGTCTCACCAATCACAACTCCCGCACCATGATCAATAAAGAAATCACTACCAATTTCGGCTCCAGGATGGATTTCAATTCCGGTCATCTCTCGAGCAATATCTGAAAGGTATCTTGGAATAAAAGGCATTCCGATTTTAGAGAAAAAATGTGCAATCCGATGAATAAGAACTGCTTTAATACCAGGATAACTCGTGAGAACTTCTAGAAGCGTGTTCGCGGCGGGATCTTTATGAAATGCAGCACTTACATCAGATATAAAAAAATCTAAAATTCTTTGTAGATTCTTATCTAATTGTTCATGATCTAATTCCGTTGCTCTATAATCTAAATCTAAAATGCATTCTGCGCAATAAGGATGTCCATTTTTTCCACCTAAATCCTTACCACAATTTAAGCAATGTAAAAATTTTTCCATTTTTTATTACCAATATTTTCTTCTTATATTTGTCATATATACATGAGTTAACAACGTTTATAATTTCAAATATTTTTTCTTAATAAAACATAAGATTTCTTACATGTTTACTTATACTGAAGGTTAAATTTTAATAATTTTTTTTATGAATAATTTATCCACAAGCTTGAATTCCAAAAAACAATTTATTTCTTATAAAATAAATGTCCAAAATCTGAAATTAAATGAATAAAAATTTTGATATTATTTATATTGTCTGTAAAGAAAGTCCTATGTGCTTAGAAATCAAAGATTTTAAATCAGAATATTCATAGGCAACAGGAAATTCAGGATATTTCTTTATCAGATTATTTGGAGGTCGAAATAATATCCCTAATTCTGCTTCTTGAAGCATTTCTAGATCATTATATGAATCACCTATAGCTATTATTTCATAATTCAAATCTTTAAATGCTTGAATAGTTTTTAATTTCATACAATCTAATCTTAGACAGTATTTCGAAATAATATTACATTCATCAACTTCTAGATTGTGGCAAAAAGCCGTAGGATATCCAAGTTTTTTCATAATTGGTTTAATAAATTCTATATAATTATCGGTAACAATTACTACTTGAAAAATAGATCGTAACCAATCTGAAAATTCTTTTGCGCCTGGTAAAAGATTTATATCTTTGATAATATTTTGGATATCAGTTAGTGTAATATTGTGTTTTTTAAGTAATGATAATCGTATATCCATTAATTTATTGAAGTCAGGTACATCTCTAGTAGTTAACATTAATTCTTTTATTCCTGTCCCTTTTGAAACAGATACCCATATTTCAGGAGAAAATACACCTTCAAGATCAACACATATAAGATACATAACATTAAATTAGAATAATTCGATAAGAATTTTATATTTACAATTTATAAAAATTAGAACCGAATTTATTACATTTTTTAAGTCTCTTGAATATTTTTTTTACACTTCAATTAATTATTCTTTTTCTCAATACTTTTCAAGTGAAGAATGTATTTTTAGAATTATAACTATAGTTACAATTTTCCAATATGATTTACTACTGATTATTATTTTCATTTCTTAGCTGTCTTATTAACTTAAGATCTAATTCTCGCTCAGCAGTAATTTTTTGAATCATATCAGCTAATTCATTGATCATTTCACCAGGTATACCACATAAAAGCACGTTATCATCATATTCAGCATAAACTCTGGAACCTGTACATAGAAATGAAAAATTAATTTGTTGCCTTTTGATTACAAAAGCCGTTACATCACTACAAACTCCCGAAAGTGTACCCAATTCTATGAGCAAAGGTTTTTGAAACAATTTTGTATAAGCTTCGGTTATATCCATACAATTTCTTGGTGTTACTATCAATAAAACACAATCCACTTTTAGATCATCATACTTATTAGCGGGAAATAATAAAATATTTTCCAGACCTTTAAATTTTAATCGATTATCAAACTCAATTTTTTCTGGTTCTTTTAATCCTAACATAATTTCACCGGTCACACAGGAAAAACTTCCTCTTTTCAATTTCAAGAATTCTCCTTTCGAGGCACGTTTTACATATTCACAATATCTTTGGAGGTTGGTGACTTCTTTAAATTTTTCATATTTTTTTTCATGGATTTCATATTTAAATAATAATTTTATCCCGACGGGGTCAGATCCCAATTTTAAAGAAAATTTTAATTTCTCAAAATTATTCATAAAGAAAATAAACCTCATATCGCATGTGCTTTAAAATATAAATCCTCTCTTCTTTTTACAACTAATATATTTGGAGGATCTGTTTTTTTTCTTCTAAAACTAATATTACCTTCATTTTCTATGAGATCTGAGTATCTCAAAGTTAATTCCGCCGCAAATTTTAAAACATCTATATTATCTGTGCTCTTTACAACAGTTGTAGGCCCATTAACATCCATTGCTTCCATTATTATATCGTCATAGTTTTTTAATTGACTGAGGATTTTATTTTCGGCTTCATTTCTTCCTACAATAATTTTTAAACCATTATATCGAAAGTGTCTACCATATTTTAATATAGATACATCATCCATCAATAAATCTTGATTGTGGTGTAAAAAATCCCTCATTCTCCTCGAAAAATTCTTATCCGTTAATAAACATCCTCCACAAGCATAATAATTTTCCAATAATCCATATTTCCTCGCTAATTCTAATTGAACCTTTCTACTACGCCCATTTATACCTTCTAATCTATCTCTATCTATTAATCCTTGTTGTTCCCATTCAGTAGGTTTTAATAATTTTGCGGATAATGGTCTAAGGAGTTTTCCCTCAAGTTCAGCTTCTTTTTCTACTATGTTAAGCGCCTTTAAAGTTTGAGATTTTGGTCTCTGATTAAGAACTTCTCCTGTAAATAAAAAATCTGCTTTAACTTGCTTTGCAAATATCTTGGCTTTTTTTAAAATATAAATTCTACAATCAATACAAGGATTAAGATTTTTTCCATATCCAAACTTGGGTTGACGAATGATATCTAAATAATCATCTTCCTTTGGTAAAGAATAAATTTTCAATCCCAACTTGGTATAAAAAACATTGAGTCCACATTCAGAATTACTATAAATTTTATTGCATAAACAGAAAGGTGATGTGAAATTTAATCCAATTACATTAATATTTTGCATCTGCATTAATTTGCAGGCAATTAAACTGTCCAAGCCTCCAGAAACTAATCCCAATCCTATTAATTTTTTTTTTTGACGCATTTTTTATTAGTTCATCATTAAATTTTTTTAATTTTTAAGATCCAGGTCTTCTTATCTTCGTCTAATTCTTTAATTTCGATAATTTCACCTATATTTTGGCGTTTACAGCTTGCTGGTATATTTTCGACTGCAGCAGGAAAATCCAACATTACTTCTAATATCTCTCCTTTGTCCATTTTTTCTAAATTTAATTTAGTATAAACAAAAGTCATCGGACATACTTTTCCTCTTATGTCTAATTTCTTTACATTCATATTATCATTCATGACATGCATCTCCAATCTTATAATCATAAGTATTTATTAAATCCACAGGATTTTCTCCACAAGCCTGACAATTTTCATTTCGAATAACCTTAATAAAACTAAAATGATAATTTAAGAAATCTACCATCAACATTCGATTTACAATTAAATCACCTATATCTAGAATATATTTTATAACTTCATTCGCTTGAATACATCCAATCGCACCAGGGATCAATCCTATGACACCTGCTTGTGAGCAAGACATTGATTGTGTATTTTCTGAAATGTCACCAAAAATGCATCTATAACAAGTTGTTTTTTTTTGAGGAATGACTGTTAAAACTTGACCATTGAATCTTAAAACACCAGCAATGGTAAATGGAATGCCAAGATGAACGCAAGCATCATTAATCAATAATTTTGTGGGTAAATTATCTGATCCATCTATTACAAAATCAGAATTTTTGAGAACTTCTTTGACATTACTTGATGTTAATATATCATTAACGATTTGAATTTTAATATCGGGATTAAGTTGGGAAAGTTTCTCGTAAGCACTTTGAGTTTTCATTTTATTAATATCTGAAGTATAGTGTAAAATTTGCCTTTGTAAATTCGATAAATCCACTCTATCAAAATCGACAAGTTTTATGTTGCCAATACCTGCAGCAGTCAGGTAATATGTTAAGGGAGAGCCAAGACCTCCACACCCTATTACTGTGATTTTAGAATCAAGCAATTTTTTTTGACCAATACCACCAACTTCTTTTAGAACTATTTGCCGAGAATACCTTTCGATTTGTTCTTCTGTAAAATCCATAATAATCACATAAAAAATATCACATTTTAATTTAGATGTAAAAATTGCACATATATTTAAATTCGGAATTTTGTTCATAAAAATTAATCATTTTTAATAGATGAATGAAGTCATAATCGAATATATGATATTCCCTAATTTTTTTCGTCGTAAGAGGAGCTTCTTCAACCTTATCATATTATATCACTTTTATCTTTTATTGGATTAAGATTTCATTCAATACTCTTTCTTTAATATACGGATTATATTTCGAGATTTTACTTTTTTTATTTATTAATAGTGCTCTTTTTCAGGATGTATTATTCTTATAAATTTAAAATTAAAGATATCTTCAATTTCGAGTTTTTTTTTAATATAATTTAACTCGTATAATGTTTGTACAAATTTCATTGTAGAGTTAATCATTGATTCTGAAAGAGCTATACAATATTTTGGAGATATTTCTAATACAGATTTAATATAATCTTGAGTTAAAACTTTAAAGGAAGATGAAATCAGTTTTGCTGCATTTAATGGGTTATTTTGAAGTAAAATGGATGCCGTTTTATGATATTTAAGAAATTTTAAAACAATTTCAGGAGACTCTTTTATTATATCTTCATGAAAAAAAATTCCATAACTTGGATTGTATGGCCACAATCTATCAGGTGGTATGATGATGCGTGTTTTTTGGATTGTTGAACTAAATATTGCTAATGATGGAGTTCCTACACCTCCATCTAATAATCCTTTCTTCATGTCTAATGCAATAAATTCAGCTTGTGGATAATTTTTTACTTCTACCTTATTAAGTAAATTATATTTTATTAAATAGTAATTTATTATTACATCATGAATAGATCCCTTACTTGGAACTCCAATTCTCTTACCTTTAAAATTTTTTAGAACATTTTTTAGATTTACATCATTATTATTGAGAGAATTATATGAATCCTTCGCTATCATTAAAGTTCCTTCAACATGTCCACCTGCTACACATTTAATGGGTATACCATTATCAATACCAATTATAGCAGGAGGTAATCCCATATATCCTATATCTAATTTACCATCATTAAATGCTTTAATCATTGATGGTCCCGTTCCAAATAGAATCCATTTAACCAAATTATTAAATTCTGCTTGAAATTCTTTATTGCACATCAAAATAAAGTTAGTATGGTAAGCAGTTGATAGATGACCTATTCTTAGTTCTTGTTTTTTCATCAAAAACCATATTGAAAAAAATTATTAATTATATCTTTCTAAGGTTATGTACATATTTTTAATTAATATTTACACCTTTTTATTTTTTTTTGGACATAATTAAATATATATTTGTTCAGTAATTAATAAAGTACAAGGAATAATATAAAAAAATCAATAAAGAGGAAGATTAATGTCAAGCATTAAAATTGAATTTTTATCTATACTTTCAGAATTTATAGATAGAGATGAATTGGAGATTCCCATCCAAAATAAGATTTCATTAGATTCGTTAATTGAAAAAATGATTGAAAAATATGGTGATGAATTTAGAAATAGGATTTTGGATGATAATGGGAATTTGCATAAATTTATATTATTAGCTATAAATGGTAATCAAATTACTTCCTCAGATGAGATGGACATTTTAATCCAAAGCGGTGATGAAGTATCATTTATTCCTGCCATAGCTGGAGGTTAAAATGTGTTAGTGTTTTTTTAAATCTTGTAAATATTTAAAATTTTTATTCAATTTTTAGATAACATATTATCCATTTATTAAAGGTATTCATCGTTATCTTAGATAATAGTATTTTTTCTAAATTATTAATAACTTTGCAGATTAAAGTTTCATAATTATTTATGATAATGTTCATGCTCAAAACTTTGCAATGCAAAGTAAAACGAACATTTAAATAGTCACCTTAATATATATTAAATAGGAACTTGAGTTAGTTCCACTGGACAAGGGAAAAACAGTTGAATTCATTTATATTAAGGTCCCGTAATTCAATTTAGGAAGTTAAAGATTTATATTTAGAGGAATGCGACCTGAATTCGGTTTAAGCGGATATTTTTATTAGATTAAATATGTTCAGTTCAATTTAGATTAAATAAAAAAAATAGAATGAAAAAAATAATAAAAAAAATGGAGTATTAAGAAAATGTTAAAATCAAGGATTAACAGGAGATATTTATTAGCAATTGGATCATTTTCATTACTAATCTCGATTCTTTTAGGCAGAATCGGAGCGGGTATTCCGATTATTGAATTTTTGGAAGGAATGTTCATGGGGCTTTCATTAACATTAAATTTAGCAATACTAATAGAATACTCTATAAATAAGAGAACAGTTATGAATGAAAAAAAACAGATTGAGGTATAGTAAAATGAATAATAAATATGCAATATTAACAAAACAACTTTCAAAGGAGTTTGGTAGTTTAACTGCCGTGAATAAGTTAAACTTGAAAATTCCCTATGGTAAAACCTATGGTCTTTTAGGTCCAAATGGTGCAGGTAAGACAACTACGGTTAGGATGTTAAATGCTATAATAACCAAAACTGCAGGCAACGCATCAATTGGGGGTTATGATATTGATTCTCAAAGCAAACAAATAAAAATGATTTGTGGATTTCTTCCTGAATCACCAGGTTTATATCAAAAGCTCACTCCGAATGAGTTTTTAGATTTTATTGGAGAATTATATTATCTACCAAAACACGTCATCCATGGAAGAATTAAAGAACTTTTAGAACTTTTTGACTTAAAAGGGCGTGAAAATGATCTACTTGAAGGATTTTCAAGAGGAATGAAGCAAAAAATATGTTTATGTGCTGCGTTAATACAGGATCCAAAGATTATATTTTTGGATGAACCTACATCCAATTTAGATCCTGCAGCAGCAAGGATGGTCAAAGATCTTATTTCTTTATTAGCTAAAAAGGCAGATAAAACAGTATTCATATGTACTCATCTCTTAGATGCAGCAGAGGAATTATGTGACATAATAGGAATTATTGATAAAGGTGTGCTTAAGGTAGAAGGAACACCCCAAGAAATCATTGAATCTGTTGGAGCTAGTGATCTTGAAGATGCTTATCTTAAAATCATGGGCGTTTCTCACATTGATGATTTATTGGGATGGAGAAAAAACCATGAATATGAACAAGATCTCAAGACTGTAAAAAAGAGTAAAAGGAAAAAATTAAAAATTTGAGAGTGATAGAAGTGTTAAGCGAAGAATTAATTGAACCAGGGGTTCAAAGTGAACAAATTATTGATTTTGTAGACTTCAAGCGACTTAAGAAGAGTCTTTGGATACCTATTGCTAAAAATGAGATTAGAATAAGAACTAGTGCTTTAAGAAACTATCGGAAGATGTTCTTTTTAGGATTATATGGGTTTCTAACTATTTGGGCATTTATCTTAGCACCTTTACTTTTTGATGCTTTTATGCCACAGTTAGCATCTATTGAGGAAATTTCTAGCATTTTTTTACCAATGATTGGTGTTATAATAGAATTCTTGATGATGATGTTTTTTCTAATTTTACTTATGTATCCGATGAATATCGTGTATCGTAAAACTGAAATTGGCTTTAAAGAAACGCTATTGGCATCTCCAACCACGGCAGGTGATATTTTTATGGGGGAATTCATGGGGAAAATGCCGATCTATTTAATAGCAGTCTTGATCTTTGCACCTATAGTTGTAGGTTTAGTAAATCCAATAATATCGCTTACATTTATCCAACAAGTAATAATTTATACTTGTATATTCGGGCTTGTATTCTTAGGAAACTTGATGGGGACCATTATGGCTTCTTGGATTGAACATAGAATCTCAAAGAGTGAGAAGGCTAGAGATATGGGTAAAGCTTTAATCATGGTTCTAACGATAGTAATGATCATAATCATGTATTCGCTGATGTTTTTCTTCCAGTTTTTGTTCGAAAATCCTGGACTTAGAAATTGGTTAAATCTCTATCCTTCACTCTGGTTTTCTAACATAATTCAATTCACGATCGAACCTTCCTTAATAGAAACATATGTATTAGATATTTGGACGAGTTCATTATTAGCAGTAATTGTTCCACTAGTAATACTTTATATAGCGTATAAAAAAGCAAGCTCTTTTTATTCATTAGAAGGTAGTGTAGAGAAGGAATCAGCAATAATAAAAGAAGAAAATCTTTTTTACCGATTTATGAGAATAGTATCTGGTCGTAAATGGGGTGGATTGATCGTCACTCAGTACAAGCAATTACTTAGGAAGAAAGAAAACATTGCAAGGATGGCCTTTAGTATAGGATTAGTTGGATTCATGGGTTGGTTCATGGGAAGCACTATGGATGATATATTTGGTTTGACCTTGGGGACCACGCTTTTAACCACTCTTGGTGGTGCAGTTTTTAGCATAATGGTTGGTCATTTAATTTTCATAGACTCGAAAGATCTGGTATGGGTTTATAAAAGATCACCTCGAGGAATCAATAGTTTAGTCTATTCTTATTTCTTGATGCTATTGACATTAAACCTTCTCATTGGAATAGGATTTATAATACTTCTCTCAATATTTCTCAAGTTAGATCTCATAACTAGTATATTCTTCTATTTCACTTTTGTTGGTTATACTCAGATATGTTTCGTTCAAACAATTGGAATTCAATGCATATCACCCGCTTTTGAAATAAAAGGCAAAAATATGCAGTCCAATGCGATGATCTCCATGGTATTGATGCAAATACCGATGTTCTTGATCATCTTTGGTATGATAGGGCTCGATAGAATTATTCCCGTGGAAATACTACTATATGTCTTGTTAGGTATTACATTTTTAGTTAATACAGTAATCTCTGTTCCATTGTTCTTGATAGGATTAAAAAAACTAAATAAAATAGAATAAATCAACACTATTTTTTTTTCTTCTTAAAAAATTATCAAATGAAAAATAACAAGAAATAAATTAGTTGAGGTTTAAATCATGAACAGGTTATAATTAGTAAGAATAATATTAAATGTAATCTATATAGCATTATTCATTATTGGATATTATTAATAATCAATCAGATTAATGAATATTAAATGCATTTTAGTGAAAAGAATGACATAAAATTTAGATCTTAAAAAAATTGAAAAAAAAACATGGCGTTCTTTTTTTGAGGATGGAATTTTTGAAATATATTTGGGATTATTGCATATAGGAGTAGGTATTGCATGGTCTTTCATTGATGTTGCACCTTTTTCAGTCTTTAATCTATTCGGGATTATTCTTATAGTCTTTGGATTTCTATTTTTTATTTTAGGAAAGAAATTCATCACCATTCCTAGAGTTGGTAAAATTAAATTCGGGAGGAAACGTAAGGTGAGAAAAATGAAAACCGTCATTATTTTAAGCGTGAATGTCATTTTACTCTTGATAATTTACTTATTTGGTTTATTATCACCACCAGAATATTTGATTTTTCCAAGCTGGTTTAATAGTTTAATCATTGGATTTTTATTTACGGGTGTACCAATGAGTATAGTTGCTTATTTTCTTGATTTTCCCAGATTATATATTATTGCATTTCAATGGAGCATTACAATTTTTTTGTTAGATATGTTCTCATTAATTTTATCAGAACCCTTTAATATCATAATAACTTTTGCGATAAATGGATCAATCATGGTATGTATGGGATTGTATTTCTTCATAAAATTCTTGATAAAATATCCATCACCTAAGAAGGAGGGAGAATGAAAATTGGCAGAAAAAATAAATCTTAAGGATCTTGAACGAAAAGCATGGAAGTCATTTTTCCAAGATGGATTATGGGACATTTATTTTGGATTAATATTGTTAGGACTTGCAGCAAGCCAATTATTATATCTTTTACCATTTCCTGAACTAATAAACTTGTTCATAGTGTTAATTCCAATTTATTCTATTGCAATGTTAATATTAACACTTGGGAAAAAATATATTACAACTCCCAGAATTGGAAAAATCAAGTTTGGATTAAAACGAAAAAAAATCAAGAAACGATTAGCAATAATAATATTAATTCAGGTGGGATTTACCGTGAGCATGGTAATTTTAACAAGTCTAGGTTTGTTTTATTACTTACAAATTAATTCCTTAATACTCATGCTAATTATTGGATTATTATTCCTCACTTTTCCAATAGGAATCTTAGCTTTTTATTGGGATTATCCTCGATTATATATCTATGGTTTATTGGGAGGGATGGGTTTTTTTATTGCCGAATTGTTGCATCCAATTATCGGAGAACCGTTAAATTTAATTTTACCTTATTCTTGTATCGCAACTAGTATAATTATTGTTGGTTTAGTTTATTTCTTAAAATTCCTTCATAAATATCCAAAAGTAAATTAGGTGATATCAAATAGAAAAAAAGGACACAGAATCCAAAGAGACTATATTTCAAGCAAAAGAAATAGATAAACTCATTCATGAGCCTGCACGTTTATCAATAATAGCGGTGCTTTATGTAGTCGAGAGTGCGGATTTTGTTGCCTTAAGAACTCAAACGGGATTGACAGATGGAAATTTATCAGCCCATCTTGCTAAACTTGAAGAGGCTGGCTATATAGAAGTTGAAAAGAAAACTAAAGCCAAAAAATCATTGACGATGCTTAAACTGTCTGAAAAAGGTAGGAAAGCGTTTGATGAATATCGTAAAAAAATGACTCAAGTTTTAACGGGTTTAAATGGAAAATAGTTTTTTTTAATAATTATATTATTTAAGGGATAATAATTGAATGATCTTCCTTTATTCTATCAAGTACTATTTCAGTTTTTACTTCTTCGACACCTGGAAGATTTCTGAGTTTACCAATTACGCTCATTGCTTGTTCATGACCAAGACATTTGAACATGAGAAAGATGGGATATTCTCCAGTTACGATATACGCGTATTTTATTTCATAAATTTGTTCGACTTGAGTCTTAATCTGTTCTAAGGGTTTTGTTGAATTTACTCGTAAAGACGCTAAGACCATCTCATGATATCCTAATCTCCGACAATCTACTATTGCAGCATATTTTTTTATTAAACTATCCTCTAATTTCTTGATCCTTTCCCTGACAGCAGTTTGGCTTTTTCCCGTTTTAATTGAAATTTCTTTAATCGTGGTCTTTGCGTCTTCTTGCAATAATTCTAGAATCTGCCTATCAATACCATCAAGGTTATCAATACTATCTATATTATTTGAAGTCATATGAATACACGTTTAGTTTAATTTACTACTTTCTTTAAATAATAATTAGTTTTTTTCACTAATATTAATTTATTTTTTTTTCATAATATCTAATGAAATAATAATTTATAAATTTTTTTACTAATAACATTTAAATATATAGAATTTTTATCTATTCTTAGGATCGATTTTAGTTTAAAAAACCACGATCCATATAAAAAATAAAAAAAAATTGTTTAATAGATGATAAAATATGGCGGATATAACTCTTGATGCTAAGGGCAAGAAATGCCCAATGCCGGTATTAATGACAAAAAAAGAATTAAAAAAGTTAAATTCAGGTCAGACAATTGAGTTAATTGCTGATGACGTGGGTGCTTTAAAGGATGTACCTGCTCTCATAAAAAAAACAGGCGATGAAATTCTTGAGACTAATCAAGAAGGTGAAGTAATCACTTTTGTGATTCAAAAAGCATAAAATTCAATTCAAGGAGGCATTTATTACCATGACAACGTATACTTTTTTACTCTGCACGGAGCCTTACAAGTTCGAAGCAACAGACACGCTTCTAAAATTATGTGAGGCAATTATCGAGAAAGGTAATACCATTAAGGGTATTTTCACTTTTGGTAGTGGTGTATACAATATAAAAAAGGATATAAGCACGGGAACTTCTACGAGAAATCTTCCTGAAAAATTAGAAAATTTTTGCCAAAAATATGGAATAACGGTTGCAGGTTGTAGTACTTGGGTGGGATTAACAGGGATAAATGAAGAAAATTTCATAAGTGCCGGAAAAGATGAAGGCTTGGGAGAATTATCAAATTGGTCCTATGAATCTGATAAATTAATTGTTTTTGGAGCAGGAGGTTAATAAAGATGATCGAATCTGTAGTTATTATATGTGATAAATCACCAATCGGAAAAAATTCAGCAATAGAAGCAATTAGATTGGGATCAGGGTTTATGGGATTAGGTGAAGAAATTGACTGTAAAATTGTTTTTACAGGAGATGCGGTATATTTACTAAGTAAAAATGCAGATCCAACAGCGGTTGGAATGGATTCATATGAAGAAGCATTAGAAATGGCAGATTTATCAGATTTAGAATTGAAAGTAATTGATACTAGTTTAAATGATGCGGGATTAACGAATGATGACTTGATTGAATACGAAAATCTCAAAATTATTGATATTAATGATTTAGCAGAAATAATTGGAGGAGCAACGACTACATTTCGGTTTTAAAGGAGGTTTATGACATGTTTGAAAAATTAAATATAGTTTACTTGTATGGATATGGTCCTAATGAAAAGATTCACGTGGATACATTAGTTCCTTTGATAAAAAGTCAAAGTGCTAATGATACAAAAGTAGGGATAGTATTGATACATGATGGTGTAATTATTGCTTCTTCAAAAAGAAAAATAGATAGTCATTTGAAAGAATTCATTGAATTACCTATTACGTATTACGTGATGACTTCCGATTTAAAAGCACGTGGAATTGCACTAGATTCTATTAGCGCTAATATGAAAGCGATTGAATACGGGGACCTAGTAGATATCTTAGATTCTTCAGAGAAGATAATATCATGGATGTAATTTTAAAAATAATTTTTTTAAAGAAAATAGCCTTGAGCTAAAAAAAAAAACGAAAAATAAAACAAAAAACGTGAAAAAAATGGTTGAAAATGTAAATTTTATTGTAAAAGATAAATCTTTTGAAAAATTTGCAATGATGATGATCCTGGGCACTACAGGAGACGCCATGGATGTTAAGATGAATTTTTTCTTTACTTTTTGGGGTTTAAACCTTTTAAAAAAGAAATTTAAACCAAAAGTAGCCGGAATGCCAACTCCTATGAAAGGTATGGGCGCAAAAATATTCTTAAAGAGAATGAAAAAATTCGGAATTGAAGATCCATGGGGTATGATCAAGGAAGCAGTCGAAAACGGTAACATGAAACTTTATCCATGCCAAATGACAATGGATTTAATGGGTATTAAAAAAGAAGAGCTACTTGATTTCGTAGAAGAACCTGTTGGAGCTGCCAGTTTTTTGGAAATGAGCGAAGGTGGAAGGATAGTATCATTGTAATTTTTTTTTTTTTTAATTTATTAAAATTAGGTGATAAAAATATCGGATGTTAAAGATAAAGAAGAAGAAACAAGACAATTTAAAACTGATGATGATTTCGACTCACAATTTTTTAAAGATATTGAAAGAAAATCAAATATATGGTCATGCATCCAATGCGGAACTTGTACTGCTTCATGTGAAAGCGGTAGATGGACTGCACTTAAAACTCGTAATATTATTCGAAGAGTCGTGCTTGGAGATTTAGAAGTTTTAAAAGATCCTGATATATGGCTTTGCACGACCTGTTATCAATGTTATGAGAGATGTCCCAGAGATGTTCGCCCGACAGATGTCATAATGGAATTAAGAAATTATGCTACGAAATTAGGAAATATCAGTCCTAATCATAGGGCAGTTGTAGGATATCTTAAAAATACGGGACATGCGGTCCCAATTAACGATAAAATTAGGCAACAAAGAGTCGAATTAGGTTTAGAAGAACTCCCACCAACATTATTTAAATATAAAGAGGCGGGAGATGATAAAGATTTAAAAAATATTGAAGAAAAAATGTTTGATTTACCCGAACCAAAAAAAGAAAAGAAGGAGGAGAAGAAATAAATGGCAAAAGAGAATACATTTGCGTTTTTTTTAGGCTGTATTATGCCAAATCGTTATCCTCAAATTGAAAAGGCTACAAAATTTGTAATGGAGAAATTAGGGTATGAACTTTTAGATATGGAACGTGCAGCATGCTGTCCCGCTCCAGGAGTATTTAGGTCATTTAATAAAGTGGATTGGATGGTTCATGCTGCAAGAAATTTATGCATTGCTGAAAAAATGGATGCTGACATTTTAACTGTTTGTAATGGATGTTTTGGCACGCTCCAAGAAGTAAACAAGCGTCTTAAAGAAGATGAAACCTTGAGAATTAAAGTAAATGACAAGTTGAAACAAATAGGAGATTATGAATATAAAGGAACGATTGAAGTTCGTCATATCGCAGAAGTGTTGGGGTATGATGTAGGTCCCTGGGGTATTGAAGATTTAATCGTCAGAAAAGTAGATTTAAAGGCTGCAGTTCATTATGGATGCCATTTCTTGAAACCTACGAAGATAAGAGAAATTGCAAGTTCAGAAAATCCAACTCTTATTGAAGAATTCATAGAAGTAATGGGTGTAAAATCTGTTCCATTTAAAGAACAATTAACATGTTGCGGTGCGGGCGGTGGAGTAAAAGCCTATGATGGAAATTCAAGTATGACGATTTTCGGTGAAAAAATGAAAAATATAGACGAAGTGAAACCTGACATCATATTAGATATATGCCCTTTCTGCCATCTGCAGTTTGAAACCGGTCAAGATTACTTGAATAAGAATAAAAATTGTAATTATGATTATCCTGTCATCCATCTCTCACAATTAACAGCCTATTGTTTAGGACTGGATCAAGAATTCATAGGTCTCAAGTATCAAATGATGGGAAAAGAATTCATATTTGGTGGAGAGATGATTAACGAGAAGGAGGAGGCGATTTAATTGACAGAAAAAGCACAAAAAGTAAAATCTAAAATAACAGAAGCTGATAAGAGTTCTAAGGAAGAAGAGGAAGAACCAAGAATTGGTGTTTATGTATGCCATTGTGGACATAACATAGCTGGTACGGTAGATGTTGCAAAAGTTGCTGAATATGCTTCAACTTTACCTAATGTTGTTGAAGCCAAACATTACATGTTCATGTGCTCAAAACCAGGAGTTCAACTCTTAAAAGATGCGATTAAAGAAAATGGAGTTAACAGAACTGTCGTTGCTTCATGTTCAAAAAACCAACATGGAAGAACTTTTGCTAGGACAATTGAAGAAATGGGACTGAACAAGCACTTACACCAACAAGTAAATGTAAGAGAATTTTGTAGTTGGGTTCATCAAAAAGATAAAAATAAAGCGACGGAAAAAGCAAAAAAGTTAGTAGAAGCTGGAGTGAACCGAGCACGAAAATTAGAAGAAGTACAAACTAAACGAATTCCAACAACTAAAGCAGCACTAGTAATCGGAGGAGGAATAGCAGGACTTAGATCTGCTTATGATATGGCAGAATTGGGAATTCCTGTTTATTTAGTGGAGAGAGAATCTACTATCGGGGGTCACATGACTCGATTAAACAAGACTTTTCCAACGAATGAATGTCCTCAATGTAGCATTTCTCCACTCACAAATGGTGTTGCGAACCATCCATTAATTACACTCTATACTAATGCTCAAATTAAAAATGTTGAAGGAACAATGGGTAATTATGAAATAGAAATTGAGATTAAACCTCGTTATGTGAAAGATAATTGTACATCATGTGGAGAATGTGCGGCAAACTGTCCCGTTGAGGTTCCATCTGAATGGGACAAGGGGATGTCAACACGGGGTGCAATTTATAAAGCATATCCTCAAGCAATTCCCGCGACATATGTGAGAGATAAGAAAACATGCATTGAATGTAATACATGTATTCGTGTATGTCCCGTTCAAGCAGTTGATTTTTCGATGAAACCTGAAACAAAAACTTTCAAGGTTGGTTCAATCGTCGTGGCTGCTGGTTATGAAGAATATGACCCAAGTGAAATAGAGCCATACCATTATGGTCAAGAAGGTTATGAGGACGTGATCACGCAATTACAATTAGAACGCATACTCGGTCCAACCTCATTGACTGGAAGTGAAGTATTGAGACCCTCTGATGGGAAAATTCCCAAATATATAGTAATGATACAATGTGTTGGAAGTAGAAACGAACAAGTTGGAAATAAATATTGTACTGGTGTCTGCTGTAAATTTGCAACGAAAAATGCAGGTATAGTTAAAGACATGTACCCTGATTCGGACGTGACCATTTGTTATATTGATATGAGAACGCCTGGATTAAATTTTGAGGAGTATTATAAAGATACTCAAGAGAAAGGCGTGAGATTCATAAGAGGTCGACCTTCTGAGATTTTAAAAGATCCCATTTCAGGGCAACTTTATGTCATTGTAGAAGATACATTAAGTCAAACTCCTTTAAGATTGAAAGCAGATCTAGTGGTTTTATCAGCAGCAATGGTACCACCCCAAGGTATAGGTCCTTTAGGATCTAAATTGAAGATTTTGCGTTCAAAAGAAGGTTTTTTTAAGGAATTTCACATCAAGATGAATCCTACCGCAAGTAGTAAAGGTGGTATTTACTTGGCAGGAACTATCCAAGGTCCAAAAGATATATCAGAGACCGTGGCACACGCAGGTAATGCGGCTGCTCTCGCGGCTCAACCCTTAGTGAAAGGATACATTGAAAAAGAAATGCTCATTCCTTCAATAGATTATGATTTATGCATGGATTGCGGAATGTGTGTGACTGCTTGTAATCCTGCTGCAATTAGCATGAATGAAGAAGGACGCCCCGTAGTTAATGAAGTTGCGTGTCGTTCTTGTGGAATGTGTATGCCTGCGTGTCCTACAGGAGCTATTCAATTGTTAAATTTTAGTGATGATCAGTTATTAGATGAAATCATTCCAATTTCAGGTGGAGGTGTTGTTTGTAATGAGTAGCTGTGAAGAAAATGAATGTGAAGGACAATATGAAAATATAGTTGTATTTATGTGTAATGAGTGCGGTCAAGGTTCTGCTAATACCGCAGGTGTTGGAAGGATGGCTTATGATCCAGCTGTGAGAATTGTTAGAGTTCAGTGCACAGGTCAAGTTGGTCCAACTCAGATAATGGATGCGTTAAATAACGGTGCTGATGCAGTTGCTTGTGTTGGATGCTGTATTGGAGCTTGTCACTTCTTCAACGGTAATCTCTTATCAATGCGTAGAATCAAGTTAATGAAGAAGCTTTTTAAAGAACTTGGATATAGTGATCAATTCGTAAATCAATATACTTCTAGAGCTGCAGAAGGAGAGACAGCAGTTGGAGATTTTGATGATATTGTAGAAAGATTATGTACGGCTATAAAAGATGGAGGTACGTTTGAAAATGTATGTTAAAATATTTCAATTTAATGGATGTAATAAATGTTTCAATGAAACTTTATTGTTAAAAAAGCAATCAGGTATGGATGTCGAATTAATCTCAAATCCAAGTACATGGAAGGAAGATAAGATTGACATTGCAGTCATAACTGGGTATTTATTACCCAAAGATAAGGATGTAATTGCGAAAATACAATCAAGTGCAGAAAAAATAATAGCATATGGTGATTGTACTACTACGGGTGGAATTTTTGGACTCGCCAACCAAAAAGGAGCCGAAGTCACACCTCTTTTAAAATATATTCCAAGTGCTCTTAACATAAATGGTTGTTTGGCTGAAATTGAAGAATTAACAACAACGATTAAAGGAGAAGATAAACCTAAGTTGAAGATTTTATGTAAGGTTTGTAAAAGAAGATCAACTTGTGAATATTTAGATGAGGTCCTCAGGCAAATTGATCCATCTGAAGATGAAGAATCATGTTTTAATGATTTAGGTTTTCAATGTAATGGTTATATTGCCCTGGAATGTAAAGAAAGATGCGTTGACTATGGTACACAATGTCGTGGGTGTAAACCATTGGGAACACGATCAGGAATTCGAATGTTGGGTATGTTTGGAACCTTGATGGGTAATGTTGAAGTTGCTACAGAAGCCTCTAAATATGGTGCCACGGATAAATTGGCAGATCAAGATGATGATATGACCGCCAGTCTCCCAGATATTGTAGGAAATTTCTTTAGATTTACCCTTCCTACTTCAGGATTACCAAAAGGAAGAATTCCTTCAAAAGGAAGTATTTTAGAGGATGTGTTTTCTGATAGACTTATTGAAGAATTCCCCCTCATAACAGGGTTACTTGGAGGAGATAAATCAATCTCAATAACACTAAGTATTATCGAAGCCTATGAAAAGGGGACTGGTATCGAAGTTGGTGAACAAACAAAGAAATTCAGGGAAGAATTGCGAAATCTTGAAAAACAATTACAAGAAGCGATTAAATCTTCTGATGCTGATAAATATAAAGAAATCACTGATAAAATTAGAAATATTGCGGGAAACATGAATTTATCAAATGTCTTTTATGGTGGGTTTAAAACACCAATCGAAGGAGCTGATAATTTTGAAGATTATAAAGCAAAACCTTTCGAAATTGTAGAAGGGACTTATAAAAATGGAATTGTCGAGTATAACATCGATTCGACAGGCATAATTAAAGAAATAAAAATTAAGGAGGAAAAATAATGAGTTTTCAATTATTAAAAGAAGAAATAATTGATGCTGGACTTTGCCAAGGATGCGGGAAGTGTGCAGGAACGTGTAAACATATAGAAATGGAAAATCTACGGCCTACACTTAAAGATTATTGCATTCTTGAACGTGAAGGAATAGATTGTGGTAGGTGTTATGAAGGATGCCCACAGGTCATTCAGAAAAAGTTTAAAGAACGAGATCCTTTAGAAATATATTCTCTTCGAAGTAAAGATCCAGAAATCCTAAAAAAAGCCGCAAATGGGGGTTTTATTACCACAATCGCTAAGGAACTGTTAGAAAGCAAGAAATTGGCAGATATAGTAATGGTTCAAAATGATGATGATAAGCCCATAGCAGATAAAGTATCCGATCCAAATGATGTGATTCAAAAAGCGGGTATCGTGTATGGAAGGTCTGGTGTTCTGGAAAAGTTAATAGAGTTAACAGGAGAGACTTATGAACCTCTAGGTATAGTCGGTGTTCCATGTGAAATGCGAGGGGCAGCAGAACTAGAAGATAAGATGAAAATTGATATCTTAAAACTTGGATTATTTTGTAACTCAAGTATAAGAACAGATTTTACTGATAAGGGGCTTATATGCTCTCCATGCTGTGGTGGTTGCCCATCAGGAGTTAATGCTCAAGGTTACATCGCTCATATAAGAAATGCAGAATATCAGGAGGCAGTGGATTTAATTCGGGAAAATAATCCACTGCCTTCTATCTGCGGTAGAATTTGTACCCATGAATGTGAACATAATTGCACGTTTATTGGCACTGATCATCCAGTTGCTATTCGAGAATTAAAAAAATTCGTTACAGAATGGGAGATGGAAAAAGGTAAACAGAAAAAAGCTAAAAAAAAGCCAAAAGGAAAAAAAATAGCAATAATAGGTTCCGGTCCTGCCGGATTGACTGCTGCGTACTATTTAGCAAATAAAGGATATACTCCAACAATATTTGAAAAGTCTGATCAAACTGGAGGAATGTTAAGATTCGGTGTTCCACAATTTAGATTACCTAATTATGTCTTAGATTATGACATTCAATCCATAAAAAACGCAGGAGTAGATATTATATTAAATAGGCCTTTTGGGCCCGAATTAACAATTGAAGATCTTAAAAAAGATGGGTTTGAAGCTGTTTTTATTGCTACTGGTCAGTACAAACCAAGAACTTTAAGTCTTGAAGGTGAAGATCTTCCTAATGTCTATGTTGCCATTAATTTTTTAATTGATAGAAAATATAGATATTGCGAGGATCCAGAAGAATTCAAAGGAAAGACAGTTGGAATTATTGGTGGAGGTCCTGTTGCCGTTGATGTTGCTCAAACGGCCTTGAGGTTAGGGGCAAAGAAAATACATCTTGTCGATATAGCAACCGAAAAAGATTTAGAGTTAGTCTTGAAAGATATCCCTGAAAATGAATTTGAGTTTATGGAATACCATTATACGACTTCTACTTCTAAAATTACTAAAGGGAAAAAAGATCAAATCATATTAAATTGCTATAAAATTGAATGGAGCGATCCCGATGAATCAGGTCGACGCTCTTTGAACAAGATTGAAAATTCTGATTATGAGATACCTGTTGATGCAATAGTAATAGCTGTTGGACAAGCAGTTGATTTTGATTTAATTGATGCTGCCACGGATAAGAAAATTAAAAAAGAAAGGAATAAAATAATCGTAGATGAAATTACTTTTGAAACAAACATTCCTGGTGTATTTGCAGGAGGGGATATAATAGCAAATTCTAAAGCTGTTGCCATCGCAGCAATTGCTCACGGAAAAGAAGCGGCAATCTCGATCGATCGATATCTGAAGGGAGAAGCTGTTAAAAAAGGACGTTTTAAGCAAAACAGGATGTTCTTTACTGGACCTAAAAAACCTCCAAAAGATTATTCGCTTAAAGCTTGCTTAGAGGAAGAAGAAAATATCTGGAGTTTTGAGAACGAAATTGATGCAATGTTTAATGAGGACATGGCATTAAAGGAAGCAAGGCGTTGTTTAAGCTGTAATCATTTTTGTGCTCATTGCCAAGACTTTCCAGCTATATATTCAGATCTTACCGCAGGGGAGGTCGGCTCAGAATCAGGATTTACGACAGTTGTAGTATGGACGGAGCAGGGCAAGGAGATTGTCGAAAATGCAATTAAAAAGGGACTTTTTGAGGAAGGGAAAGTAAACATGGATGAATTGAAAACTGCTATCAAGATAAAATCAAAACGTGACCTTTTAACTTTTGAAAAAACACCAAGACAACGAGTTTTAGACTATATCACCATCCAAGGACCAAGTACAATTCAAAACATCTCTACAAAATTAAATTTAGAACCAAAACGAGTAAGACATGAAGCATTAAGATTAGTTCAATTAAATAAATTTGAAATGAAAATCAACCCAGAAATGGGAGAACCAATATTTTCGCTTATGTGCGAATAAACTTTTTTATTTTTAAATATACTTTTCTTTTAATTTTTACTTTAATCAAGTAAATCTAAAGTAATTTAAAGATTAAAAAAATTAATGCAGGAATATCTTTCATAGTTCTTTTAATAATTTTATTTTAATAAAAAACTTTTGAGCTGGTTCGGGCATTACCCATCCCATATAAATAGTTATAAAATTAAGTATTAAGAAAATCCGTACAATAATTACCCCTATAGTTATCAAAGGAACGACGGCATCAAGTATAGCTAATATTGCATATGTTGTATAGCTTAAAAACAATATCTGGCCTTTTAATTTAACTAATGGATTATCAGATTTCATAGATCTCACTGAAACCCAAATTCCTGTTAATGTAATAGTCATGAGGATTAATATCAAAAATGTCATTACGAATCCAAAATATTGTACATTCAAATGATATCGATCCAATTCACCTATTGAATGAGGGGTAAAGAAAAGCATTAATAAAAATCCTACCTGAAAAACACCTAAAATGACTGCGTAAACAACCAATAGAATCTTGTTTTTTCCTTCAAATAACAATATATTTAATGCAATTATCCAGGCATAGGTTAATATGGGGGCAAAAGCATTTCCAAGGAAAAAATAGATTTGATCTGGAAGGGGTTGATTGAGTATGACATTGCTAAGAAAAGACACTGAAGAAGGCCACCAAGGACAACCAGCTCCTAATAATGTAAGTCCTACAAAGATAAATGTTTTATCCTTATATTTAAAATATCTTAGTATCACTAATATTCCTATAATCATATTTGCAATAACATAAAGTAAGCTAAACAAACCTTCAATAAATTCATTTGGACCTAACATTGACCATAATAAATAATTTGAGATAAGAGTTTTCTTAACTTTTAATATACTAATAAAAATATTTAAATACTTATATAATTCGATTTTATCAATTATATATTAGATAGTATGGTTATAATAACCCAAAAAAATCAATCACTTTAGTAGGTCTGTTTAAATTAGTTGAAAAATAATTTTCAATAATATCCAATAGGAATTCTAAATAGGGAACTTGTATAGTAATCTTAAAAATATTATTTAAATAGAGCATTGCATCCTTTATTCTAAATTGTTGACCTTTCTTCTGAGTTTGATGAAACTTGAGGATTTGATGTATAAATTTTTCAATTTTGTAGATTTCATTTTTAAGTAAAATCAAACCTGATACTTCATCATATTCCTCATAAAATTGATGTACAATAACTTGTTCGATTTTTAATTTTGAATTTTCAAGTATTCTTTTATCATCATTTATGACTTTTCTTCCATCAATTATTACATGATTCTTATAATTCTTTTTGCTTTTTTTATATTCTTTACGTGATAAAAAAATGATATCTAAATTGAATGTGTCTCCAAAAATATACTCTAAAAATTTAAGATAATGAATATTTAAAAAATCCTGATCAGAAATATATAATAGTTTTCCACCCATTAGCACGACTCTAATAATATTTGCTAATACTGAAGGCAAGAGATTTATTTTAATAAGATTAATATCAAAATTTTTTAGTCTATCATAATCATCTAATTCTGGAACAGTTATTTGTGGTAGCATGATTTTAAAATCACAGACATAACAATCCCTGATATCTAAATTATTATCTATATAAGTAATAAAAGAATGTTCACATATGGTATTTTCTGTGATATTCACTGCTGTAATCCCTCTTTCATTTTCAGTGACTTTATTTTTTTCTATATTAATTTGTCCTGAAGCTATGCATACTGGACATCGAACCTTAATTGCGACTGACTGATCCTTAGAAGACACCTATCTATACCTGGTAATAATAAAGACTTATTTTATTAATATCATTTCAGGTATTTAAAAAATAGTGTTTTACCTATTTTTATTTTCGAAAAAATATAAGCAACGCATCAACAAACCTTAAATCTACCAAAAAAATAATTGATGGTATTAAAGAATTAGATTTTATGAAAAAAAATTGAAATTAAATTATTAGATGCATTTTATTTTATTGATTCTACAATGAGTTATTTTATTTTTAAAACAAA
Organism: Promethearchaeota archaeon; assembly: GCA_048938445.1. GTDB lineage: Archaea > Asgardarchaeota > Lokiarchaeia > Sigyniarchaeales > SOKP01 > FT1-020. The sequence goes on from JBHLME010000040.1 coordinate 27,458, forward strand.
AGAATTAATTTTTAAATTAAAATTGTAAATTTTTTCCTAAATTAATATTATATTATCTTTTTATGACCATAGCTAGGCTGTTAATATTCTATTATAAAAAAAATTAGGATTATATTCTAATTTCGCTATTTTTTTAAAATTTTGACCTTTCTAAAGAATTTTTGCATGAATTCAGGCATGACCCATCCAAAATAAAAGTCAATTGCAGAAATTATTAATAATGTTCTAACTATTATCACTCCAATGACTTCTAATGGAACCCTGGTATCTATAGTAGCTGCAACACTCCATATAATAAAACCAATTAACATTAATTTTCCTCTTAACTGAATCACGGGTTTATTCGCCTTCATTAGTTTCCTTGACATTAATAGTCCTGTTGTAAAGATTGTTATCACAATAATTATTAATAATACAAAAATGAATCCTTCGTATTCTGCGTTCAGATTTTTCTCATCCAATGAACCTATGAGGAGAAGAATTAAGTTAGGGGGTGCAACAAATAAAATCAGTAAAAACACGATTTCCATGACACTTAATAGTATTGCATAACTTATTACAAATATTTTATTTTTCCCATCAAATAATAAAATATTCATTCCGATAATCCATGAAAACAAGAATAAGGGGATAAATGCATTTCCAATGAAAAAAAATACCTGATCAGGAATTTTGTATTCAAATAAAGCATGGCTGAGAAATGAAACAGACGATGGCCACCAAGGGCAACTAATTCCAGCGACTGAGAGACCTATGAATATAAATGATTTTTCCTTGTATTTAAAATACCTTGAGATCAATAAAATACCTACTGATGTAGTACTAAAGACATAAAGCAAGCTAAATAATCCTTCAATGAATTCTTCTGGTCCTAGCATTCATAGCACCTGTTATTTATAAAAAATATTTTCATAGAATATTAAGTACTACTAATCGTATTAAAATGCTTGTATGTGATTTATAGATTATTAAAATATCTATATTTATCACTTAATACTTCATTTAATGCACCAAATGGTAAAAATATTACACAAAAAACTTAAAAATAATTTTTAGAGTGTTATTGAAATCTAAGAAATTCAATCTGGTAAAAAGAAATGAGATATTAAATTAAATGATATTTAAATCAATCCAAAAAAGTCAGCCATCTTCGAGGGTCGATTTAAGTTTATTGCATAATAATTTTCTATAATTTCTAATAGGAAATTTAGATATGGAAGGGGAATGTTTGTATGGTAAATATTATTTAAATGTTCTATCACTTGTTTTGTATCAAATTCTTCATCTTTATTTTGTTTTTTATGAAACCTTAGAATCTCATGGATAATCCTTTCAATTTTATAGATCTCATTTTTAAACATTATAAGACTCGAAATTTCATCATATTCCTTGTAAAACTGTTGAACAAAAGCTAGTTCGATTTTTAATTTTGATTGTTCAATGATTTTCTCATCATCTTTTATGAGTTTGCCTTGATCCCATACTATATGATTTTTGTAATCCTTTCGATTTTTTTTAAATTCTTGGCGTGTTAAAAAAGTAATGTCAAAATTGAAAACATCTCCAAATACATATTCTAAAAATCTGAGATAATGCTCATTTAAGAATTCATGCTCAGAAATTAGTGCGATTTTTTTCGCTATTAGCACGGCTCTTATTACACTAGCTAGTAGTGTGGGCATTAGATTAATTTTAATGATGCTTAAATCAAAATTTTGTGGTGTTTCATAAAGTTTTTCTTCAGAAATTTCGATTTGTGGAATGTCAATTTTAAAATCACAAACAAACGAGTCTCTAACATCTAGGTTTTTATCAATATATGCTATAAAAGAGTGTTCGCATATTACTTTTTCCGCTACATTAATTGCAGCTATGCCTCGAGTGCTCGTTTTTACAAGATTTTTTTCAACTTCTAGTTGACCTTTATGGTTGCATACTGGACATCGTATTAAAATTTTAACTGTAAATTCATCAGAACTCATTATTTATACCTTGTAATAAAAGAAATATATTGTAATTATAATGATATAGCTATTTAAAAATTTAGTTTATAATTAAATAATCATTTTTTATGTTTCCTTACTACCCTAAGAGAAAAATGTTGGTTACAATTAGATTAAATAATAAATGTTTAAATGATATAATATCTCATCATTTAGTGCCTACATTTATTAAATTTTATCTTTAAAAAATTTCTACATTTTAATTTTCTAGTTTAATCTAATATATTTATGAAATATAAATATTATCGCTAGTAACATTTATATATATAGAACTTTTATCTATTAATATAGTAGTATTTAGTTAAAAAAACTATGATGAATTAAAATTATAAAAAAATAATTTTTCAATAATATTCGAATATTATAAAAAGAGGCGTAATAAATGAAGTATGATATGGAATTAGATGTATGTGGACTTGTGTGTCCTGTACCTGCTTTAAAAACCAAAAAACAATTGAGAACTATGAGACCTGGAACTGTTTTAAAGGTGATCACGGATTACAAACCCGCAAGTGAGTCCGTTCCACGAGATCTCGCAAAAACCAAGCATAAACATCTTGGAACAGAATTCATAGAAGATGATGAACAGTGGTATATTTACTTTGAAGCGGTAAAATAATACTATCAAATAAAATATGGTGATTCTTAATGCGAAAAAAAAAAGTAAAAAAAAAAAGAAAAGAGATTCCATTGGAATTACAGATCAAAGCATTAGAATCATTCCGTAAAGATATGAAAGATTTAATGGGTAAAACAATCAAAACCATGAATTCCACTGCAACCATTTTAAGAGAAAGTGTTCAAAAAAATATAAACAACGCATCAATTAATCTAAAATCTACAAAAACTATTATTGATAATATAAAAGAATCAGAATTCTTAAAAAAGCAATCAAAATTTAGGATATTAGATGCGAATGATTTTATATTAATGTAATTTTTTTTATCTCTTTTTATTTTTCTACTGAATAATTTATTTTTAAAATAAAAGGATTAATTTTTAATATAAACCTGTGAATTTCTTCTTTAATTAATCATAAATACAGCTAAATTTGCTTTATTATTTAATTTGATAAGGATATAAATCAAAATAATTGAGATGAAAATTTTGAGTATCGTAGAAAAGTTCAATACTTTAAAAGAGGGAGGTGTATATAAGTACCTCATTAATGGAGAATGGAAAAAATCAGGAACAGGAATAACCATTCCTATAAAAAATCCCTTTAATAATGAAGTTGTCGGAAATATTCAAGCTTGTTCTCAAGAAGAAGTTGATGAGGCAGTTAAAATTGCACGTGATAATATAGAATGTTGGATTGAAACACCATTGAACCAAAGAGCCGAAATTTTACGTAAATCAGCTAAAATAATCAGAGAATGGGCAGAGCCATTAGGAAAAATTCTAATGAACGAAATAGGAAAGCCAATAAAAAGTGCAATTTCTGAAATCGCAAGAACCGCTGATATATTTGATGGAACCGCAGATTTTGCATCGACCATAGGAGGCGAAACAATAATGGGAGATGCTTTTGAGGGATTTACTCGTGAAAAAATTTCAATGACTTATAGAGTCCCATTAGGAGTAGTGTTATGCATTGGTCCTTTTAATTATCCTTTTAATTTAACGGGATCTAAAATAGCTCCAGCATTAGTTGCTGGAAATACGGTTGTAATGAAACCTCCTACTCAAGGAGCAATTACACCTCTACACTTTGGACTTATCTTAGAGGAAGCAGGACTCCCTCCAGGTGTCTTTAATATAATTACTGGACGTGGTTCTGAAATAGGAGATCATTTAACCAGTCATCCAGGAATTGACATGATTGCTTTTACTGGATCCTCTGAAACGGGTAAAAATCTTGCTAAAGTTGCAGGAATGAAACCACTTTTATTAGAAATGGGTGGAAAAGATGCTGCTATTGTACTTGATGATGCAGATATTGAACTCACGGTCAAAGCAATAATCTCAGGAGCTTTTTCTTTTAGCGGTCAAAGGTGTACTGCTGTTAAAAGGGTTCTTCCCATGCCTAAAATTGCAGATGCTCTAATCCAGAGAGTTGTTGAAGAAACAAATAAGCTTACAATTGGAGATCCCGCTGAAAACAAGACTATCGGTCCACTCATAAATTCAAAACAATGTGATTATGTTCAAGGATTAATTGATGATGCGCTTCAAAAAGGAGCTACATTAATGTGTGGCAATAAAAGAGAAGGAAATATCATGTGGCCTACGGTTTTGGATCATGTTACGACTGAAATGAGAGTTGCTTGGGAAGAGCCATTTGGACCTATTTTACCATTTATACGAATTCAAAATGCCGAGGAGGCTATTAAAATCTCAAATAAATCAGAATATGGATTACAGGGCATGATATTTACTGAAAATATTGATTTAGCGTTTAATATCGCTCAAGAATTAGATGTCGGGACAGTTCAAATTAATGGAAAAAGTTCAAGAGGGCCTGATCACTTTCCATTTTTAGGAACAAAGTCATCAGGGCTTGGAACCCAAGGAATGAAATATTCGATTGAAGCAATGAGTCGTCCTAAAGCAGTTGTCATGAATTTAACAGAAAAAGGGAAATTGGTTCGTGAATGTGGGGTGCATAAATAAATGACTGGGTTAAAAAATAAAGTAATATTCATCACTGGTGCAAGTAGGGGTATAGGAAAAGCAATCGCTATTAAGTGTGCTCAAGATGGTGCTAAAATCGCAGTTGTCGCTAAGACAAAAGAATCCCATCCAAAGCTCCCAGGAACCGTGTATACTGCTGTTGATGAAATTGAAAATGCAGGAGGGCGAGCTATACCTTGTATCGCGGATATTCGATTTGAAGATCAAGTTCAAGCTGCTTTAGATGCAACTATTGATGAATTTGGAGGGATTGATATCCTCATTAATGATGCGAGTGCAATAAGTATCACGCCTACTCTTCAAACCTCAATGAAACGATTTGATTTAATGTTTTCTGTTAACGTTAGAGGGACTTTTTTATGTTCAAGATTATGTATCCCCTATTTAAAAAAATCAGAAAATCCACACATTTTAAACTTATCTCCTCCCCTTAATTTAGATCCTAAATGGTTCTCAAATCATTTAGCATACACGATGTCTAAATATGGGATGAGCATGTGCGTGCTTGGAATGGCAGAAGAATTTAAAAAAGATGGTATTGGGGTAAATGCACTATGGCCCCGGACGACAATTGCCACCGCTGCAGTGAAGAATCTATTAGGAGGAGAGAAAGCAATGAAACAATCAAGAACACCAGAAATCGTTGCAGATGCGGCATATTTAATTGTAAACAAAGTGAGTAGGGAATGCACAGGAAATTTTTTCATTGATGATGAAGTATTAATTGAAGCAGGTATAACGGATTTAAGTAAATATTCATTAGTACCAGGAGCACAATTATTATCAGATTTTTTCTTATATGGAGGAGGAGAGACTTAAAATGAAAAAATCATGGATTTTATATGGAGCTAATGGTTATACTGGAATTTTATTAGCTAAAGAAGCAAAAGAAAACGGATTAAATCCGATAATTGCTGGGCGTTCAAAAGAAAAAATACATCCATTAGCAGAAAAGCTTGATTTAGAATATCTAATATTTGATTTAAATGATGAAGACAAATTAATTGACATTTTTCAGAATCAAGATTTAATACTGAACGCCGCAGGTCCATTTAAATATACAAGCAAATCAATCGTGAATGCATGCTTGAAATCTAAAGCACATTATTTGGACATTACAGGCGAAGTTCCCGTTTTTGAAGAAAATTTTAAACTAAATCAACAAGCTATTGATTCCGAAATTGCTATAATTTCTGGTGTAGGATTTGATGTCGTTCCTACTGATTGTATGGCAAGTTATATCCACACTAAAATAGATAATCCAATAAAATTAGATATCGGAGTCGCAGGAGTAGATAATCTAAGTAGGGGAACACTAAAAACTATGATAGAATACTTTTCTTCGGGAAGTTTAATTAGGAGGGACGGAAATCTCATGTTAAAAAAGAAAGATGAGTATCTAGATAAAATTCGATTTTACGATAAAGACAGGAAAGTCTTAGCTGTAAGCTGGGGTGACTTGGCAACAGCATTTAAGACCACAAGCATACCCAATATTACCACTTACATGCCTCCTTCTATGAGCTTATTAAAATTACTGAAATCCTCAGGAACAAGTCTAGATGGCAGTTCTCAAGGTTTTGATGAAAATAAACTCTTGAAATACATTGAAGATAACGTGTATGGACCAGATGAAAATGTTCGATCAGAAGGGACCTCACATATATGGGTATCTGTTTCTAATCAATCAGGAGATAAAGCAGAAGCTTGGCTTGAAACAATTGAACCATATCGATTTACTGTCCTGAGCGGAATTAAAGCAGTTGAAAAAGTCATTAATAGTAATCTTAAAGGTTCATTGACGCCCTCCCTAGCATTTGGAGCTGATTTTGTACTTGAATTTCCCGATACAACTCGTCATAATTCTTTAGATTAATTCTTTTTTTTCAAGTAAGAATTTTCTAAATTCTTGAATTTTATCCTTTTAAATTTATATTTTATAAAAAAATATTACAGTTTAATTTTACAGATATGTTAGTAATGTAATTCACATATTAAATCATAATACACAATTTTATGATTTTTATCATTCTCTAGAAATTTAATAAAATGAAAAATAGAGGTAAAAAAAATGAAAACTGATACCGAAGAAAAGGAGTGGCATGAAAAACTTACAAAGGAACAATATGAAGTGCTTAGAAAAAAAGGCACGGAAAGACCATTTACCGGTAAATATTGGAACAACCATGAGGATGGCATTTATCGATGTGCGGGATGTGGTGCAGAATTATTTTCTTCAGATACCAAGTTTGATTCTGGAACTGGTTGGCCAAGTTTTTCCGACGTTATGGATAATGAAAATATCGAATTGAAAGAAGATAGAAGTCATGGGATGATCCGGACAGAAGTTCTTTGTAAGAACTGTGGAGGTCATCTTGGACATTTATTCATGGATGGTCCATCACCGACAAATTGTCGCTATTGTATAAATTCCATATCTCTAAATTTTGATAAAAAATAATTATACGAGAACATTTTTAGAGAAATATAGACATGAGCCAACCAAAATTAAAAGTAATTGCTTACTCTGATTATATTTGTCCTTTTTGTTATATAGGATATCATCGCATGGAGCAGCTTAAAAAAGAATTTAATCT
>JBHLME010000163.1:0-8194 GCA_048938445.1 Promethearchaeota archaeon
AATAATATTTTTATATATATCTTTTTATTGGTCGGTATTGGAATCCCATTTGGTTTAATTCCATTTACTACTTATCATTATAAAAATATTTATCATGAATGTTCCTATACAAATTTATTATTGTATTTTACATTATCTATTGTAAGTAGTTTCCAAGTTATCCGAATATTAAACATATTTGCTTTTTCTTCTCAAATAAATGCTTTTATATTATTGTGTATCTCGTCTATAGGATTAATAATATCTCTCATTTCTATCATAAAAGAATTATTTGGGAATTTCGATGGAGAAACATATTCAATCAAGAAATTATTTGGTTATCTTATTTGCGCAGATTTTAATTTTCTTATAATGTTATCCTCCTTCATTCCAATTTTAAATACTTTAGGTTTAGAAATTGATTATTATAATATGTTATTCTTCTATATTCTTCTTAATTCATTAATTAAGCTATATCTCTTTTATAATTTTTATCCAATCATGTTAGAAACTAATGATGATAATCTCCACTTATTAGGAGATTTTTGGATTAAATATAAGAATTTTGGTTTATTTTACCTAATTTCAGGATTTATTGTTGCCATCCCTTTTAGTTTCACTATTTTAAGTTCTTTATCTTTAATTTTATCGAATAATTCAATTAGTGAAAATTCTTTATATTTTACTACAATTACCATTTTAATTGTTTTTTTTCTTATATACATTATTATTATAATAACATTCATATCTATCAGTTTTATCTTTATTTTTTTTGGAAATAAATCGGAATACATCAAAAGAGAAGGAATTAAGGGAATAAATAGGTTTTATAATATTCCTAATATGGTTCTATTAGGTTTATTGATATTGTTAATCTTATTCTTCTATTATGGAAATAATTTCTATTATAGTTGGTTTAGTGGCTTCTTATTAATAATATATTGATAGTACAATTCAAGCATTTCTTTCTAGTTTGAGAAACATATCTACAGCAATTATTAAATCTTCATAGCTGATATCTCTGCCTAAATCATTTTTCATTTCATTAATAAATTCCATGCATAAATCTATGCTTAAAGCACTTCCCTCATTTTTAATCATTATTTGTAATGCTTCAGCATAATCTTGATCTGTTTTTAAATTATTAGGATCAATTTCGATTATAGTAGAATTTTTTTCTTTAGAACTTGAACCTGACATTTCAACCGCTTTTTGAGATAACATCTCTTGAATTTTCAGATGTTTAAGATCAATTTTTATATCACCAGGTTTCAATTTTAATTTCTTTAATTTTTGTGTTTTTGTAGTTTCATTTTGAATTTTTAGCTTTTCATTTATAATAGGAATTTCAGTTTTTTTTACATTGTCAGAATTTATAAAATTCTCATTAATCGGCTGTGAGACTGGTTTTACTGAAGGTAACTGTTTTACTTTCACCTCATCTGAAAATTTTATAATATTAGCGGGTGCAAATTCTTTCTTTTTTTCTTCTTTCTTTCTTTCTTCAATAGCCTTATTTAATTTTATATTTAATTCGTTACATTTAAGTTTGAATTGATTTTCTTGTTCAATTTCTTGATATTGTTCACAAATATTTATTAATTCTTTATATTTTGCTAAAGCACCGACAGTATTTCCTTCTGATTCAAATTTTTCCGCTTGTTTGATTAAATCATCAAAATTAGATGGTAATGTCTTTTTTAATTGGAACTTATCTGAAATATATCTAAAAATTCTGGATTTAGCATTTGGTTTAATTAAAGATAGTTCATTTATTTCAATGTTATTAAGTTCGGTCTTGATTCTCTTAATCTCATCATCTGAGACCAAATCGCTTTTATTGGCAACTAATAATAATTTTGCCAAGTTACTTTCCTTCTTATGAAGATTTAAAAAATGAGTTAGGACTTTTAAATTATAATTTGATGCATCAATAAGAAATATAACTAAATCTGATCCTCCAATAAATTTTGCCCATAATAAAGAATAATTATCATCAAGCTGCATGTCCCAAATATCAAATTGTAATTCACCTATAGAAACAGTAGAAGATTTGGCAAAATTCATTATGGATCGTTCATCATCATTCCTAATTAAATCATATAAAGTAGTTTTTCCCGCTCCTAATGGTCCAATCAAGGCTATTTTTGTATGTAATTCATGTTGAGCTTCATATAAAAACTTTATAAATGCCTCTTTTGAATTAATTGATTCTTTTATTTCAAGAGGATCAGGAAAAAAAAGTGAAAATTTACTTATTGTCTTTTTCATGATTTTATCAATATAATTATATGTATCACTCATATCTGCTATAAACGAAAACTGAACCGTTCCTTTTTGATAATGAAATATTTGATAATTTAAAATAGGTCTATTAATAGTTTTACCTGATACTGCAAGAGTTTGCATTGTTTCTTTAGCTTTAGTTAATTCATCAATGTCTAAACCTATAGCGTATGAATGAGTAAAAATAATTTCTCCCTTGTAAAATACAAGAAATTGACGTAACATTGTTGAACTAAATGATTTATTATTTCATCTATAAAAAAAGTAAATTCATTCATATTAATAATTTTTTATTAGTAAAAGATAAAAATAATTATTAAGGGATTAGATTATTTACAATTATAATGAAAGTTTAGGGTCTAAATACATCATCAAATACATAAATAGATTGAACCGAAAAAAATAAATTATTACATTGGTGCGGAATAACAGGTCCTATTGATAATAATTTTTTTCAATTCATCAGTTAGTTCATTAAAGTATGCGCAGTAACCAGCAATACGTACCATGAGATATTTATGCTTTTCTGGGTGTTTATAGGCATCTAATAATAATTCACGGTTAACGATATTTGGTTGAAGTTGCATACCTCCTCTTGTAAGAAATGTCTTAAATATGCTCGCCAAGTTTTTCACACCGTCTTTACCTTGAAAAAATGATGAGTCTATAGTTAAAGAAGCCGTAGTACCATTTTCCGCATGCTCAGTAAAATTAATACCAGTAATAGAATTCAACGATGACAACAAATTCGTTTGTTCCATTCCATAATGCGGAATAATGCTATTGGAAAGAGGAACATTATTTAACCTTCCAGAAGGCAAGGCAGGTGTATTTTTTCCATATCTAGTTCCAACATTCAAAGCATAATAACCTGCTGAATACCGACCATTGCGTGGACAGTTCTCTACTGACTCTAAAGCATTATTATATATCTGTAGTACCTTATTTACCCATTCTATAGCTTCAGGAGATGAGTCATCACCGAATTTAGGCACTGCGAACAAAGCAGACCTAATTTGCTGATTATAGGATCCTTGAAAATTGTTTTCGATAGCATTGATGATTTCATTGATAGTATAGAGTTTTTTCTTGTATACGACCTCATCAAGGGCATATAACGAATCTGCGACATCTGTAACACCTACTGCTTGAATACCGCTGCTGTTAAATGTTGCACCTCCCTCGTACAAGTCTTTTCCACTTTCAAGACATCCCTTATAGAGTGAGGAGGCAAGAGGAGTGGTAAAGTTTGTTCGAAGATTTCTTTCAATTGTTTGGTGATCTGTTAATATTGAATTTGTCAGATAATTCAATCGTGTCTGAAAGCGTTCAAGAAGTTCTTTTATGGTGGATGGTGGATTATAGACATAGAATCCTCTTTTAATATTACGTCTAGTAATCAATTTGTTACAAATTCGAATAATAAACCTTGAAAATATATTTTTTCCTTTCAAAGTGTATTTAAGAAAATTTGTTATTAATATTAGCAATTGTTCACGTTTATCATAGTTCCATAGATCAATATTATGCCCTTTAATTGCTTGAAGAAGAGGTAGAGTTAGATTTACATTAGCACAATCAGTATTGCCAAAATGGTCATCTGAAGCATTTGGCTCTACACATCCTACTATTGAATAGTTTCTCGCATTTTCAAGGGTGGTAGGATAATGCTTTTGTATCGTTTCTATATAAATTTCATCACTGAATAATTGAGGCATGGGACATCCATTGATATAAAGTTGTGCAATTCTTTCTAAATATTCATCGGGGCTGTCCTTATGAATTCGTGCAGCCATATCTGCTGCCAAAGGAAGTAATTCACAAGCATCTAGTAGCATGTAGGTAATTTCATTAGTGGCATCCTTTCCGTCTTTATCAACTCCTCCAAAAGTAATAGCTTGATCTGTCGAAAGTGTCTCGAAAAGATTAAAGAGTTCTAAAAATGTTTGACCATCATTTACAAAAATATCTTCATCTATTTTGAGAACAAATAAACAGAGAAGTTCCTTTGCTTTTTCATAATCAATTATCCCCGCTTCTTTATCCTTTATATAATAAGGATATAATATTTGATCTAAACGTCCAAAAGAAATTGCATTTTCATATTGCTCAGTACAAAGTGCTATATGTAAAAATAGTATGCTTTGTAGTGCTTCATGAAAGGTATGGGCAGGATATTTAGGAACACGGCTACAAATCTCAGCCATTTCCTCCAATTCCTTCTGGCGTACGGGATTTTTTTCTATCAAGCTCATATTCATTAGATGATCAGCATATTTTTGGGCAAATGCTTCTAATCCTTTAAGAGCAATGATAGTACCATTATAAAAGTCTTGATTATTATAATATTTTTTTTTCTGAATGGACTTTATTTCTTTAATAAGGCCAGAAGTTCCTAATTCAAGAATGCTCTCATAATTTGTAATGAAATGACATATCGCTGCGAAATTATTGTTAAATCCAGCATTCATTTCAGAGGCACGTGCAAGCATTAATAGTAAATCAGATAGTTTTGGATTTACTCTCCCTAAAAGGCTATATTTCAGCCAAAAAGGGAACATCTTTAAAAAAGAAAGGATATCCTTAGTAGATGCCTTAAATGGAACTGGTTTTAATCGTGTTAATTTATAGACCATTTTAATACCAACAATACCCATATAATCTACCCAAAGCGTACCAGCAACTCTTTTAGATGAAAAATTACCAACTAATAATTCCATCGGATATACTTTAACACTTTTATTCTGTAGTGTATATGAAAGGCTTTCTGCTCTATGAATTGGGGTTGGCTTTTTAAAACCATGCTTTTTATAATATTTTGTTTTAAGTTTAGCGGTTTCTAAACAAAGAGATCGCCCACTTTCTCTAATATCTCTCTGTATAGTTTTTACGCGCTGCGTAAAGACGGCAGAATGTTTAATAGTGTCTAATTCGGTATTTTCAGCATTAATACCATGATTCTTGAATAATTTTACACCCTTCTTGATTGATGCTAAACTTTGCTCAGGAGTAATATTTAATGACACCAACTCTAGACCGAGGTGTTGGGCTTTCTCTTCATATAAGTTATGGTATTTCATTAATTCAATTGAGTTATAATTAATTGATTTCAGAAAATCCGAAGTCGCTCGTATATTGTTCTCGCTATCTGTGAAACCTGGCACCATTACCATGCGAAATTTGATGTTGGTGTTTGAATCAAGCAATTTCTTTAAATTATCATGTATTAAAGTGCTATTCTGTTTAGTGTATTTTAAATGAAAGTCATCATCACCGACAATCTTAAGATCAATAAGAAAAAGGTCTATATACGGTAAAATTTTACTTATATTTTTCCAAGGTGCATGAAGGGAAGTTTCTACAGTAACCTTTATATTTTCGTTTTTTAATAATTTCAATAAATCAATCAGACAATCTGGGTCCTGTAAGAGAGGCTCACCACCGCTTAACGTGATTCCTCCATTTGTTGAGCGATAATAATCATTATCTCTCGAAATCACTTCTAATATGTCATTTATTGAATAATTAAAATCTGGGGCTATATCATTATTAAATGATTGCATTTCTGGATTTTGACACCATATGCATCTCAAATTACAACCTTGAAAAAAAATTGTGCTACGAATTCCGGGGCCATCATAAACACAGCTACGTTGGATTTTAAAAGTTTTTAAGTTTTTAGTTATTTGCATTTTGAACTTATTTTTAAAATGTATTTTAATATTAAATAAAAAGAACTCTTAAAATTCGAGTTTTTTCCTATTATGATTATAATAAACATAATCATTTTAATAGATTTTCGATGAAAATTTTGGTAATATAAAATAAGCTTATTAATAGTTTTCCCCTTAAGTTAAGGTGTTTGCATTACTACCTTATCTTTCATTAATTCATCATCATCTAATCCAATTATATATGAATTAGTAATAATTATATTTCCCTTGAAAACACAAGAAATTACTAAAATATAGTTCAAACTGATAATTTAATGTTTTTTCTATTAAGAATGTAAATTTATTCAAATTAATAATTTTTTATTCTCTAAAGAGAAAAATAAATATAAAGAGTAAGATTCTTTACACATGTAATATGAGTTTAGAACCCAAACACATCATTAAATATTTAGATAAATCGACTATAGAAAAAAATCGATCTGAAATACTTAATTTAGTTATTGAAAGAATTGATCAATTATGTTTTGGGACATGTCAGTTAGATAGAGTTGTTTGCACACTTACACCAATGTGTAATAGAAGATACTTATTAAACTTAAGATTAATGAATGGTGTTGACAAAATACCTGAATTTTGTTATGGTATTCAAAAAAATACTGTATTAAGGGATTTTAGAAACAAAACAGTAATTTATAAACCAAATGACGCATATCTCTTTATGGATGATTTTTTTGATATATTTTTCCATGGAGATTATAGAAAATTATCCCGATTTATCGCAAAAGGTATATGGGAAAAAGTATATAAAATATTTGATGATAGAATTTTATATCAAAATGAAGATTTTGAATATATTCATCATGAGAATTATTTAATTATTAAATATTACGAGAAACTACACGTTTTAAATATTAATGATCAATTAACACTCTGTAATGCTCATCGTGAAAGCATTCAAAGTATGAGTTTATTAAAAGGTTTATGTGAATTATATGCGAAAATTTATTTCCCCGATGTTAAGATTGGTTTAAAGAAAAATAAATATGTACTAATAGAAACAAAAATTCCAAAAGATGTTTTAGCAAAAATATCTAATGAATTTAGCTTGGAACAAGAGCCATCGAAAATTGATGGTTATTTTTGGAATGCGTTTGAAGAAGATATTAAAAGTTTATCATTATTTTGTCCTAAAATTAGACTATATTTTGATCTTTATGACAATTTGAATTTAAAATTATATTTGAATTTGAAAACTAATCAAATATCATCAGATGGTAAGCAATTACCACTTCGATTTAGAGATTTGAAATGGATTTTAAATTTTATTTATCGATTATATACCGATTTTTATATTTTATGGTTATGATTATAAACTGGGAGGTTCAATAAAATTGACAGAAGGAATAGAAATGTTTGAAGAAATCAAGCAATTTTTAAAAGAAAATAATATTAAAAAAGCAGCAAATATTATTGGCAAATATTTAAATGAATCGGATGAAACTAATTATATTGACAGATTGGAAAAGGTCATAGAAACAGTCAATTCATTAGCGGGTGGAAGAGCAATTTTAAAATATCTCATCGAAAATCTAATGATAGATATTCCATATTTATTGGAGCAACTTTCTCATATAGACCATATTGATAGATTTACTACATTGCTTTTGTTAAAAAACATTTGTGAAGAAGAATGTGGATTATTCATTCCTTTTAGCGAACAGTTAATTAAAGACTCTAAAGATCCAAATGTTCGTGAAATGGCTTTACAATTATTAATTTTTGTTGCTGGTGGAGAAAAACAAATTACTCGTGAATCACTCATAGAATCAATTGCTTTAAAATTAATAGATGAGGAAGATTATGTAATTCAAAAAGCAATTCAAGCATTAATTAGCATTGGAAAAAGATCTCCATCAATTGTCACTGAAGTTTTAACCAAAATGGCTCAAGAAATAGAAGATAAAGATTTAAAGGAAAGAATCGATAAAATTGTGAAATCTATAGCTACAATTGACAGAGAAGTTGAATTAAAAGAAAGAGAGAAAGAACTGGAGGAAAAAGAAAAAAATCTCGAGTTTAAAGAAGCTGAATTAGAAGTTAAAGAAATTTTAACGGAATATGATATATCAGAATTAGAAGTTAAAGAGAGAGAACTCACTAAAAAAGACTTAGAGCTTAGAGAAAAAGCTGCAGATATTATACTTCAAGATGATCTTGAAATTGATGAAGAAACAAAAAAATTGAAAGAAGAAGAA
>JBHLME010000041.1:0-4603 GCA_048938445.1 Promethearchaeota archaeon
AATCAGGAATAACAGATATATTTAGTGTTGACTTAGAAGAAGAAGCGAAACGTCTCTTGGAGTTAGAAGATAAAGAAGTTACTTTAGAAGGAGAATAGAATATTTTAATCTGAATAGATAAAATTCTTCCTATAATTCTTTATTAAAGATCTTAATCATCATCGTCGTAGTCATCATCGTAATCGTCATCAGAGTCATCATCAACATCATGTTCGTCATATTGACTATCGTCCCAATATGCCCAGGTGTCTTGATATGTTATGGGCTTGTCATATGGAGAAGATCGTGGATTTTTCTTTCTGGATATCCCCTCAAGAGGACTTCCACAGAAGTGACAAAATCGCGCGCCTTGAAACGTGTTTTTCTTTCCGCATTTTGAACAATATATCGTGATTCACCTTTATTTTTTAGTTTATTACATTTTATTAAATTACCACAAGAAAAATGAAATGTTGAATGGTTTTACTCGGATTTTAATAATATTAACTTGTTTATTTACCTTTTTAGATTATCATTAGAGATTGTGATTTAAATCACTACAATATTTCTACCACTTATATTTTTTATATTTCCACGATTTCTCATCTTATTCAAGTGCACTAAGGCTAAAATTACAAATAAAAATTTTGCAGTATTTAATTTTCTATTACTATCTTTATCTAACAATAAATATTTCTTGAGATCAAGGTTATGGGCTAAACTTAATCTCCGGATGATATCTGCCAGGCCGCCTTGGCACCTTCTTCTGTCGCTTCAATGATGCGGCGGGGTTCGTTTGCATCTCCGATGATAAAATGGCGGAGCCCCTTCTTTTTAAGAAATTCTTTGAGCTCGTTACTCGGTGTTACCCCGACTGCTACTATCACCTGGTCGATTGGTTCCAGCTTGTGTTTTTTCCCGCCAGTACTTACAATGACAGATGCCGGTTCGATCTTTTGGACTTGGGTATTAAACATGAGATTTACTCCCGCAGCAGCCAATCGCCGGTGCAACATTGTGCCGTGAGCAGAAATGGGAGGCACAGGTGATGTGGCTAGCATCTCGACCAATGTCAAATCCTCTATCCCTTTCTCACATAGGAAATATGCAGTTTCCATGCCGACCAAACCGCCACCGATGATCAAGACGTGATTTTTCGGCTTAACTTCATTATTTAATATCTGCCACGCATTACATACCATCGAGTTCGTAATCCCTTCTGCGGGACATTCAGCCTTATTTGCACCATTGGCCAGAATGACGACTTCCGGCTTTCCTTGTTCAATCATCTTTTCGGTAACTTCGGTTTCTGTTTTAATAATAGTACCATTTTTTATACACCGACGGGTGAGCGTGTTGATCCATCTTCCATATACTGCTTTGTGAGGTACTTGTTGAGCGTATTGAATCTGCCCGCCAGTATATTTTTCTCGTTCAAAGAGGGTGACCTTGTGTCCTAACCGGGTAGCCTCAAATGCCGCCATCAAGCCTGCTGGACCTCCACCTACGATCCATACCGTGTAACTCTTTTCTGCGGGTTTTTGAGGATAGATCATTTCTTGTCCAGTCTCTGGATTGATTGCGCAACGGATTGATTTTAGTTCTATAGCTTCACGTTCAATACACCCCTGATTGCAAGCAAGACACTCAAAAGTATCTTCTGGATGACCCTCCAGGGCATTCTTTAAAAAATCTGGATCTGCAAGATGTTGACGCCCCACTGCAACGAAATCCGCATCCCCCTGTTCAATTACTTTATTCATAAAATAGGGATCTGTGAAACGTCCAACCGTAATAACTGGAACATTGGTTATATTCTTGATCTTCCGAGCAAGTTCTACCTTGAATCCCTGCTCAAATTCCACTGGGGCACTCGCTGCCGGGGTGCCAATGCTTACATTAACATTTGAATGGGTACCAAATGATGCATGAATGATATCCGCGCCTGCATTTACCAAATCTGGGATTATGGTCTGAATGTCGTTGATAGTATATCCGCCAACGATGCACTCCTCGCCAGATAATCGGATGGAAATCGGGAAGGCATCACCAACCTGTTTGCGCACTTCACGTAAGCACTCAATCATAAAGCGGGCCCGATTTGTGAAATCCCCCCCATATTCGTCCGTGCGTTTATTGGAATGAGCTGATAGGAATTGCATCAGGAGATAACCATGAGCACCATGGAGCTCAACCGCATCAAATCCAGCAGCTACCGCACGTTTTGCTGCTGCACCGAATGATATAATGGTTTCTTGTATATCTTCCAATGTCATCTCGCGTGGACTGCCCAAAAATCCGAAAACAAAGCTTGGCACCGCAGAAGGGGCCATCGCGGTATGTCTTTTTGTCAATATATAACTTTCACGGCCGCAGTGATGGAGCTGCATAGCTATTTTGTTCCCCGTCGTATGCACGACATCTACCAGCTTGCTTAACCCAGGGATAAATTTATCATCCCACGCACCCAAGCAGTTAGGATTAACTGCTCCCAGTGGGTGTACTTCCGTGATTTCAGTGATGATAAGGCCTGCACCGCTTTTAGCCCTGCGTTTCATATAGGCTATATTCGCCTCACTTACCGTACCATCCGGATTTCCGAGGATTGTTCCCATGGGTGGCATTACAAGACGGTTTGAAATCTCTAAAGATCTGATTTTAATTGGTTTTAGTAAGTGTTCAAGTTTGTTCATTAGTTTAACTCACTTAAATTTTTTATATAAATAATTTTTTTAAATGTCAAAATATGTTTGAATTAAAAAAAAGAGAATTTAGATAAAAATTATTGTTTTTAATTATTTTAAATTATATTTATAAAAATTTTATGTAAATCAACCTGCGTATTTACCTATTCAATCCGAATTTCATCGGATTTCACGCAACATTTAAATACCCTCAAACCATGTGTGTGTTAGAAGTCATCTAAATAACAAGAAATGAAAAACGCAATCCCTCACGGCGAGACGCCAGGGAGGGAAATGAAAATTTTTTAAAAAAAAAAGAAAATAAATATAAAATAAAAAAGAAGATCATCATTGTCAAAAATTATATAGACCTTTCTGTATGCAATATAAATTTTCTACATAAAACTCTAACTAGAGTTTAGAAAAAAGAAGGTTCACTCATGTTAAGAAAAATGAGATTTTTTCTGCTTTTATTATGTATTCTAAAATTTTGTAATAATAGAGTATTAACATGTAGAATTAGTAGCTTCTTTTTTTTCCAGTATTACGGCCTTTTCTATCGACGCGACCTCCACGTCCTCCACGACCACCAGATCCGCTGCTATAATTCCTACCTCCAGATCCACTTCCACGACCGCCTCCACCACCACGCGACTTTTGTTTAGGGGCTTTTTTGGTGATGGTTACATTGCTTGCTTGAGGCCCTTTTTCACCTTGAATTATATCAAATTCAACTTCGTCATTTTCATTTAATGTTTTATATTCATCATCATTTCCATTTATTGTTGAAATATGAACAAAAACATCAACTCCTTGTTCAGGAGTTATGAAACCAAATCCCTTCTTTGAGTTAAACCACTTTACTGTTCCTTTTACCAATTTTATTACCAAGTTTTAATTTGCATTATAATAAAAATTTTATTATAATGGTTTATTTTGTATAACTCTTTAAAGGAAATAAATTTTTACATTGGAAAATTATTGAAATTGAGCAAAATTATTACCAAAAAATCAAAAAAATCGGTTTTTTTATTATTTAGGCTTATATTTTCATTATAAACACGATCATTCATTAAAAATTGCTATAATCACAAATAAATTAGATATGCCTAATGCCAACTAATTAAGCAAAATTTAAAGAAATTAAAGCTGGCAATATTCCTTTAAATAGTTTGTATATCATTTTTGATATGAATTCCTCTGTAAATCGACCTGCGTATTTACCTATTTATCAATTATAAAGGAAAATCTCAATATGGGGGCACGACGGCGGGAAGTCAGGAAAAAACAAAAGAAAAAAATAGGATGTCATAGAAGATACTCCTTCTAAAGTAGTAGTGTAAAAAATTAAATAGGCCCTTGGATGCTTAATAACGCATCACAGTGAGGACAAGAAATTAAAAAAAATCTTGCTGATACCCACTTTACTTTCTCCCTCTTCATACTATTGACCTCATTTTTTTCAAATATAATTTCTTTCTTACAAAATCCACAAACCGTTATGTTATTTCACCTAATATATAGTTTTTTGTAAGAAGAATATATAACATCCTATTTAAATGAGGTTTACTTTAGCAATAATTTTTAGAATAATTCCTACATATAGCGTTTATATTATTTCCGATGTTATAAAAAATAGAGGGATTTAGAGCATGATGTATAATTGAATCTCTGAGATTATTCAAATTTTCTTCGTCCCAGCTTTAGAAATGAATATGGGTACAATACTAATCAAATTCTAATTTGATCTGATTAAAATAAAAAAGATCAAAGATAGTGGAAATGTTCCAAAATTAATTATAGTTCAGTTCTAAATCGAAGTAATCACTAATGAATTCTTGATAAATTTGATCTAAATTCCTTTGTAAATCGACCTGCGTATTTACCTATTCAGTAATTTTAGAAGAATTTCGATCTGGATTTATAATAATATTACCTTA
>JBHLME010000041.1:4703-34257 GCA_048938445.1 Promethearchaeota archaeon
TGTAAATCGACCTGCGTATTTACCTATTCAGTAATTTTAGAAGAATTTCGATCTGGATTTATAATAATATTACCTTACTTATGGGATTAAATATTTTCTAGTTTTGAAAACTAATTATTTGAAATTTAGTAAACTAATTTACATATAAAATTTTTTTTTTATTACTTACTTTCAATGTGATCATAATATGACAGAGATTTATATAGTAGGGGTAATTTTTGCGATTTTAGGAGGGATCATCAACATGGCTGGACAAATTCTTCAAAAAAAAGTAATTAATGAGATTCCAAGAGAGAAAAGGGATAAAAAATTCATGAGAACCCTTCTAAAAAGTCCAATGTGGATAACAGGAATCATCATGATAATGGTTGGGAGCGCAATATTTTTTATTATTGCTCAAGCAATCATTGGTGGGGCACTTGTTCCAGGTTTAAGCGCCTCAGGAATGATTATTTTGGTGATTGGAGCGACGAAAATCATTGGTGAAAAGATTGAACGATCTGAGTTGGTTGGAATATTTCTTTGCATGCTTGGGATTCTACTGATTGGCTTGAGTGAATTATCAATTGCAGGAGACCTGAATTATTTTACAGATTTATTATTTAATTTAAGAATTGGGGTGTTTACAGGGATTTTGATGGTTCTCTGGTTTATTTTTCGTATTGCAGGAAAGAAAAAATTACAGAAAAAAGCTTTGTATTTAGCATTAGCAGCAGGAATTCCATTCGCAATTGGTAATCTCTGGTTACAACCTTTTATTGTTGCAATTGCATCATTGTTTAGTGGAAGCGCGGGAATTTTTGAAATTGTAGTATTTATTACATGTTCTCTATTTGTATCCTTCCCAAATATTCTTGGTATCAAGCATCTTCAAGATGCCTTTAAAAATGGTAATGTGAGTAAGATTGCACCTATTCAAGCGATACCTATTCAAGTCATTCCAGTATTTATCTATTTTATTGTCTATTTCAAACCCGTCCCATCAATGTTTTCCCTAATTTACATTGTTGGTGGAATTATTTCTATTATTATTTGTGGTTTTTTATTGTCTAAGAAGCAAGAAGCAATGGAATCACTTAAATAATTTTAACCAATATATTTTAATCTATAATTTTAAATTTCAAGTGAAATATCATGAATTTGGCGGAATTCGAAGAAAAATGGAAAATAGAAGGCAAGACAGAGGTAGGAACAATTAAATGTTTTTTAATTGCAATTTTGGAATATCTAGATGGTAACGAAGAAGCAGAAAAAATGATTGTCCTCCCAATGCAAGAAAATGAGATTAATCGCGTGAAATATTATTTAACTACACAATTTGGCAGAACTAAAAATATTGCTGCATCCTATTTAGGTGGTACCCCTGATAATGATTATCAATATAATTATGATAATGAGGTAGTAATTCTAGAGAGCCAATCAAAACGAGGAGAAGATAAGAGCAAGATTTTTATAAAGAGTGGAGGAAAAGATTTGCCTTCTCCTGTCCATTTGCAAAAAGATGATCAGGGATATTGGAAATTAATTAATGTGAGCTCCATAGCCACAGGTGTACAAAAATCCAAAAGTGAAAAGGAAGAAAATTAAGCGTTCAAAAGAAAACAATATTAGGAAATCATAAAAATTTTGAAGTCCAACTCAAATTTTAATTTTTTATTCTATTTTTTATAAAATCAATTGATCATTTAAATTTTAAAGAGTAAAGGTAATTATTTTAAGAAGTTATTCTTTCAAGTTGTGTATTTACCTATCTATCAAGGATGCTTTAACAAATAGATCACCAAGATAATGCCGAGAATTGAAATGGAAAGAAAAAAAATTAATAGTCTTATTCTAAAATACTATTAAATTAGCTCAATTCTTGAATAAATTGCCCTAAGCTTTATTATTTATAATAGTTCATTTTCATTCCAAACGATTTTTTAATATCATTTTTATTCCATTAAAATAAGCAAAAAAAAACAACTTGATGAAAAATGTTAATAGCCCCCACTCAACAAGAAAAGATCTTGAAAATTATAGTAGCAGGTAATTCCGGTGTAGGGAAGACTACACTTTTAAAGCGATATGTTGAAGGAAAATTCATGCAAGCGTCTAAAATGACTGTTGGAGTCGATCATTTCATTAAAGAATTACAGCATTCCAATACATTATGTAAAATGCAATTATGGGACTTAGGTGGTCAAGATAGATTTCGATACATCGTAGATATCGCATTGCGCGGAACTCAAGGTGCGTTATTATTGTTTGATGTTACGAATTATAGCAGCTTTCTCTCCCTGGATAAATGGGTCAAGTTATTACGTTCTCAAGATAAAGAATTACCTATCCTCTTAATTGCAACAAAATGCGACCTTTATGAGTTCTCCGTGGTTAAGAATGTTCTCATTCCTAAAATAGTAAAAAGAAATCAAATGTGTGATTATATTGAAACCTCTTCAAAAACTGGGCAAAATATCGAAAAAGTTTTTGAATCTCTTATTTCATATTTAATTACCCCTAAAGTCTAATTACAATGAGTTTTTCATTTTTGTTTAATTATAAAGGACAATCAAAAGGTGGGACACAACTACGGGACATCAGGGAAATAATTTAAATAAAAATAAAAAAAGGTTAAGGAAAATACTTATCAACGGGATCTATTTTGTCTTCTTGAATCTAAATTATTTTTAAATAGATATGCTAAATATAATGATGCTGTTCTCCACCACAATTTTCACAAAATTTTGCAGTTGCGTTGATCTTATACCCGCATAATCCACAAAACTTAGTTTTAATTGGTTCGACGTGATTCTTTTCTTTTTCCACCTTTTCTTGAACGAAGGGTAATTTAAAGGGTAATTTAATCACCGGGACAAACTGACCACATTGAGGACAATTAATTTTTCCTTTTTTACCTTGCTTGAAAGTTTTTCGTGGACCAAAACCAGACACTTGTCCCATGCAATCTGCACACCACACGCTCTTACAATTTTTACATGAAAAAAAGTAATTCTGCCACGCTTCTCCCCAATAGGTCTTATCGTTGGTATTTCGATTGCATAACACGCAGTAATGATCGGATAGAGGCCTTCTTGGTATAATCGACCTCTCGTTAATATTTTCACCCTTTTTAATAAGTACTTCATCAAATTCTTCACTATCACTTGGAAGCGATTTTTTATTTTTTACTTGTTCATTCAACATAATAATGCACTTTTTTAATTTATTTTAGTTTTCCCCATTAGGATGTTGCTTCAATGTATATCATTATCAATGATGATGCATATTAAAAGCATTTGGAGTCCAATTTTAATAAATTTTGAAGGTAACTTGCAGGAAGCAAGGAAGAATGAGGATGATTTGGTATCATTGTTTGATTATTTATCAGTTGAAAAATGTTTAAGAAATTGATCTTTTTTTTCTTTTGACATGCGAATGGTATTGATAAGGGAGGGATCTATACGAAATGCGGAGAGATTCTGGTAAAATTTTATGGGGAGCTTGTTTTGAACACACCATTTAGCAAGTTCGACATCATCCTTTAATATTTCAAAATGTTCATAAAATTCATAAGAAGCATTATTTTGAAACCCCCATTTTGCTAACTCTGGAGCTTCTTTCAACTTATTGAAGTTATCATAGAAAACTTTATGAACTCGATTTTGAAAGGCCCACTTAGCTAACTCCGGATTCTCCTTAAATTTATCGAAATTATTAAAAAAATCTACATGACTACCCCAATACCACACGGGCGCAGAGTTTCGAAGAACCCATTTTGTAAGCTTTATATTTTTCATTAATTTATCAATATTGTTAAAAAAAGCTGGAGGGAGATCGTAATAAATGCCTTGAAGTATTATCTTCACAGTTGGAGATTTTACTGAATTAGAAAGGAGTTTAATTTCTTCAAATGAAAAATTGTCAAGATACCCTTCTTTATGCAAGTAAATCACCACGTTATCATTGCCCTCTTCCAGCCGATATATTATCTCTTCTTTAAAGACTCTCTTGGCAACGGGATCCCCTATTTCCGTCAATTTTTTTAGCAAGGGAAATGCCAAATTTCTGTGAAGGAGTCGAGTGTCATAATCATTTTCAACCCAGGCGTGTATGTTCGAACAATGTCCCCAAAATTCTTGTTCAGGACTTATGTCTAATTCCTTGTACGTGTTAGATCGATCGTTTTCCTCCATCTCATCTATAGATTGAATGTCATCAAATTCGTGAACTTCATCAATGGGAAAATTAAAAGCAAGATACTTGCATTGCTGGAATAAATGTTCATCTAAATAGATATTAGTATTAATCCCTTCCAACTTGAGCGTGATATAAGCGTTAATCTTGAATTCTTTCATTATAAATTAATTTCAATTTTTTGTCTAACATTAATAATAATTTGACACTCTTAAATGATATAAATTCTCCCTGGTAAAATTAAGAGAAATGCAAATTTGAAAGTTTTAAAAAGATTTTTTAATTTAATGGACCTGCATATTATCCTTTCTTTTTACTACTTTCTCTTGATATTATATTCTAGAACCATTTAAATTTTTAATCAAGGATCTCTCATTTAATAATTGCATAATTTATTTTAATTAAGTTCTGGAAATAATATAATAATTACATCATTGAAGTTAAATATTCAAATAATTAGATAAGATTATGTTAAGATAAGAGTTCTAAACCTCATAGTAGCATTTATTAAATGTAGATTGTAAGTAAATCCAATAAATCTTCTATTTGATAAATCTTATAAAGACCAATCTTTTCTAACTTTTTAACTTCTATAGAAAATTATTTCCTTCCTAATTTGATAATCATTACAATTACAGTACTTATAAGCCCTATAATTATAACAATGAAAATTATATCAGCTATATCTAATCCATTTAAATTATTATTATTTGAACTTATATTGAAATCAATTTTAATGCTCGTCTGTGGATCAGTAATAATGAATGTTTCGGTTTTATCTTGCGTTCCGATTATTATTGTATCACCATAATTGAAATTCAAGATCGACAAATCAAACTCGTAATGATTATCCATAACATCTATTATTATAGATTCACCATTAGTGATATCTATAACCATTAAATTATATACTCCTTGTACATCACCAAATATATAGAACGCTGGAGATGAACTTGCGAATAGTTGCACTTCTTTCACGTGCCACCATTGATTTTGACTGTTATAAGTTCCCGTTATTTTGATGAACCTTACCTTGGAATTGATCACGTCCCACTGCCACGATTTATGCTCTCCTGAGGTTTTATCCACGACAAGCGTCCAAGTCGTATTGTCCGTGGAAATTTCAATTTTATATTGATAATATCGATTATCCCCGTCCCAAAAATGGGTTTTAATTGCCCTAATATCATAATTACATGGTAATTCAATGTAAAGTGAATTACCAAGATCATTTGAAGCATATGTAGTGTCATCATCATCGACCATCTTACCGGCATCAGAGCTTCCATGTGCAATAGAATTAATTATAGGAGTACGGTAAAATACGAGTTCTTGTTCGTATGTGTTTTCGAGACCCCACAAATCCGTTGTTTCTATACGAATCGCATGAGTTCCAATATTATAATCAAACGTGTTTATTTTAAGTTCGGAAATCGTATCAGAATTGACAAGCCATTCCTTAAAACACAAATCTTCTACATGTTCTCCATCAAGATACCATGAAGCTCTCGTAATTAATTGGGCGTTTGAAATGCATTGTCCGAAATAAAGTGTCCTTGAAACGCTTGAAGTAGGTGTGGTATATCCAGATATTATAATGTCGCTCGTCGTGGGAATGATATCCAGATCTTCATTAAAATAATCACATATTCCTTTAAAAATGGCTAGAGCAATCTTGCTTCGAAGATTGATATTTGAGATTAAATTAAAATCTTCCTGATTCGAAAGGAATACAGGATATACCATTACAGAAGGCATGTTCGTGTTAGAAAGTTCATCAAAATGCCTACCAAGCGTGGTATAATCCCCTTTAGCACCTCTATTCGTTGTTTCTAAATCTGAAACTATTCGAGTTTGGATGTTGCTTGCAAGGTTAAGTCCATTGACAGAGTATGAAACATCACTTTCAGCCCAATAATAAGTCTCAGAACCTCTTGTTGCTGTTGATGAATCAAGATTATTACATTGAAGGCTCACAAAAATATCAGCATTATTATCATTTGCAGTAGCGCACCTTTGATCGATTGAGACTGCTATATCAGAATCTCTTGTCATTAAAACTGAAGCACCTGCGTATAACAACATTTCTTTCAAGCGTAAACCAACATCAAGATTGAAATCTTCTTCATTTGGAAATGCAGGACCATCAATCCCGAGAACTCCTGTTTCTGCACCACCATCTCCAGGATCTATGCATATTATCTTTCCTGTCAATGAATTTGATATTTCAGAAAATTTGGAAATAATTAAAGACCAAATATCCGATGTTTCATAACCAAGAGCCCAAAATCCAACTCCTCGAAGATTAATTAAATTAACGTAATCAAATTTTAATCCTAAAGATTCTGAATCTTCATACCAACATTGATGCCATTCAGATCCATCTTGATATCGATACCATGGTGTATGTGAGTTAGAATCCCAAATTCTCCCATATGTTTGAGCATTAATAATAGCATTTCTCAATAAAACACTTACACCAGAACCTATAGTTGAGGCTCCCGCTATACTTGAAGAACAAGGCCAATCATATCCATAGAAAGGAACTCCTAAGATAATTTGCGAATTTAAGTAATAATTTGTCAATCTATTCACAGAATCAACAATATCAAATTGATTTGGATCATCATAAGGAGACACTGCTCCTGTAGTTGGACCACTTCTCCAATGGTAATCATAACCCATGAGGAATACCGCATCAGTATATTGAGATAAATAATTATTACGATATATGCTTTCAACACTTCCTGAAACACAAAAAGATATATGATTATTAGGATTAGCAGTTTTGAGAGTATTAAATAGAATTTCCATTAATTGTTCAAATAATAATAAATTTGAACCTCCTGTAAGGGAATTAGTTGGATTCGGAAATTCAAAGTCCAAATTTACCCCATCAACATTATATGTTTCTAAAACATCTAAAACATTATTAGCAAAATCATTTTTATGATATGCAAATATACTGTCTTGAGTATTTTGATCAAAACAAGTGATACATATTGTTATTTTAACACTATTTTGTTGAGCATTTGTTTTTACCGTATTAAATTGGGCAATTCCTGGTGGTGATAACGTTCCATCACTATTTGCGCCCCAAGAAAAATATGCGATATATGTCAGGGCATCCCAATTTGGTTCATAGGAAGAAGGATTGGTCCAATAAGGCCAAAATCCATAAGTTAGTTTATTTCCCTCTAAATTTGATCTCTTCGGAGTCAAGTTATCAATATCATTGTTGTTTTCATAAAATTCAGAGATTATAGGATAATTTGATAATGATGAAATATATGTTATTAAAATACACGCAATTAAAACAATACAAATTTTTCCAGAGCTCTTTTTATTAATCAAATTTATCACCTATATTATTTGTTTTTCTCAAAGGTTTTCAAATTAAATGAAAAATGATTTTAATAAAAAAAAAATATATATTTAGTATTCAAACTTACATTTCGTACACACTCTTTTTGACTCATAAACTTTTTTAGGATAATAACTTATAACTTGATTTTTATCGACGATTAATTTAATATCTCTTCCTTTAGCGTTACATCTTGGACATTGGAGGTTCTGGTTTAATCCAGAATATATATTTAAATAATTGTTAGCTGGATTTTGATTAGAAACATTTAATGATGAGTAATCATTATTTTTAATATTTTCTGTAATTTTTTCCGTATTTTGATAAATGTTTGTTTGTTGATTTTTTTGGGTATTTAATGAACTTATCAACCTTGAAGTAGAATTATCTTTACGATAAATCTTATTCTCTTTTAATTTTGAACTGACATCTTTAGAAGATTTTTTCTTAGTATAAGCAATACCCAATGTTAAAATAACTACTGATAAACCTACAATTATTAGAATATATATCAAATATTGTATATAATCTATAGGAATATCCGGATTTTCTGGTTCTGATGAATCACTGTTTATGATTAGATCGATTTTTTTGCTCGTTTGTGGATCAATGACAATGAATGTTTCGGTTATATCTTGAAAAATGATTTGTATCGTATCACCATAATTGAAATTCAAGGTCGATAAATCAAATTCATACCATTCCTCTATAACTTCAATCATCATTGATTGACCATTTGTAAGATCTGTGAACGTAATATTATCCCCTCCTTGTACATCACCATATACATAGAACGCTGGAGAAGTTCGTGCGAATAATTGAACCTCTTTTACGTGCCACCATTGATTTTGACTGTTATAAGTTCCCGTTATTTTGATGAACCTTACCTTGGAATTGATCACGTCCCACTGCCACGATTTATGCTCTCCTGAGGTTTTATCCACGGCAAGCGTCCATGTCGTATTGTCCGTGGAAGTTTCAATTTTATATTGATAATATCGATTATCCCCGTCCCAAAAATGGATCTTAATTGCCCAAATATCATAATTACATGGTAATTCAATGTAAAGTGAACTACCAAGATCATTTGAAGCATATGTAGTGTCATCATCATCGACCATCTTACCGGTATCAGAGCTTCCATGTACTTTAGAATCAATTATGGGAGTACGGTAAAATGCGAGCTCTTGTTCGTATGTGTTTTCGAGATCCCACAAATCCGTTGTTTCTATACGAATGGAATGAGTTCCAATATTATAATCAAACGTGTTTATATTAAGTTCGGAAATCGTATCAGAATTGACAAACCATTCTTTAAAACACAAATCTTCTACATGTTCTCCATCAAGATACCATGAGGCTCTCGTAATTAATTGGGCGTTTGAAATGCATTGTCCGAAATAAAGTGTCCTTGAAACGCTTGAAGTAGGTGTGGTGTATCCAGATATTATAACGTCACTCGTCGAGGGAATGATATCCAGATCCTCATTAAAATAATCACAGATCCCTTTAAAAATGGCTAGAGCAATCTTGCTTCGAAGATTGGGATTTGAAATTAAATTATAATCTTCCTGATTTGAAAGGAAAACAGGATATACCATTACAGAAGGCATGTTCGTGTTAGAAAGCTCATCGAAATGCCTATCAAGCGTGGGATAATCCCCTTTAGCTCCCCTGTTCGTTGTTCCTAAATCTGACACTATTCGAGTTTGGATGCTACTTGCAAGGTTAAGTCCATTGACAGAGTATGAAACATCACTTTCAGCCCAATAATAAGTCTCAGAACCTCTCGTTGCCGTTGATGAATCAAGATTATTACATTGAAAGCTCACAAAAATATCTGCATCATTATTATTAGCAGTAGCACACCTTTGATCGATTGAGACGGTTATATCAGAATCTCTTGTCATTATAACCGTGCCACCTGCGTATAACAACATTTCTTTCAATCGTAAACCAACATCAAGATTGAAATCTTCTTCATTTGGAAACGCAGGACCATCAATCCCGAGAACACCCATATCAGTACCACCATTTCCGGGATCAATGCAAATTCTTTTATCTTCTATTCCATCAGAAGGATCTGAAGGAAAAACTGGTGTAACTCCAAAATAACTACAAATCCCTCTATAAATACCTACTGCAGCTTTATAACGGTTGTTAGCGATAGAAATGTAGTTAAAATCATCTTGATTTGACATGAATACACATTCGGGTAATGCTGCGGGCATATCAGTGTTACTAAGAACATATAAATGATAGGTTAAATAAGGATAATCCATTTTTATTCCCCTATCGATCCTCCCCATCTCTAATATTAATCCTTTTTGGATACCATCAGCTAATCTTCTTCCATTTACTGAATATACAGAACTACTTTCACCCCAATAGAGGGTTTCAGTACCTTTTGCAGCAGAATTAGAATTAGCATTATTATGAACACTAACAAAAATGTCTGCACTATTGCTATTTGCGATACTGCATCTAGATGCAAGTGATACAGTTGTATCACTAGTTCTCGTCATGATGACCGTGGCTCCAGCATATATTAATAGATCTCTTAGGTGTAAAGAAATATCAAGATTGATATGTTTTTCATCAGGATATCCTGATCCATCAATTCCTGTTGTTCCTGATTCAGTACCTCCATGGCCTGGATCAACACAAATTTTTTTACCTGATAAAATGGCAGATGATTTTAATTCTTCATTTCGAGAATCTTTACTTTTATCAACTAATAATCCTGTATTTAATGTGTTTATAGATATGAAAATAAGAAAATTTGTAGTAATTATACAAATGATTATTATTACAATCGAAATCTTTTTTGATTTCATAATAAATATACCTATTTTTTTTTGTTGTTTTTTCTTGGTAAATTAGATTTTAATATAGGTGTTTATTTTCAAATATAAACTGTGTACTATTATGTAAATATTTTTTAAACAAATCCCTAGTTTTCATATGAAAAATAGGAAAAGTGAGAATCGATCAATCTTAGTAACTAAAAAATAATGAAGATCAGTTCAATATTTCAGTTCTCGTTTTTTATAATCATCTATGGGATTTAAATATCAAACTTTTATTGTAATTCTTCAATTTTATTCAAATTGATTCTATATTTTATATCTCGATTTAATGCTTAAAGTTATTAAATTATATTTTGTTTATTGTAGGAACTTCCTATTAAAACCTCCTGGTATTTACTTATTCTTCACGATACAACTAAGAAGGAAGCATCATTGTTGAATATCATAGTGAGAAAACATTCAAGGGTTATTCATAAATATAAGTGATTCTAATTATTATATGTTAGACGAAAACTTGGTTTTATAATGACAAGTCAAAAATTCCTTCAAGTATTTATTGTTTTGAGAACAATAATTAATGTTTATTTTTTTATTATTGTACCTATGAATAATGAAAATGATCTTTATTTTTCAGTCTATAATAATGATTCTAATGGCTATTCCTCTTACCGGGAAGCAATTGAAAGTCGTGGTTACGAAGTAATGAGCTTGCAATCAAGTTTAAGCGCAATTAATAATATAGATAAATCAATATGCTTGGTTTTGCTCGGACCTAACCAATTTTATGATCCAATATTTGATATTCCTTTCTTTATAGATTTTTTAAGAGATGAAAATTATGATAATTCAATATTAATTTGTCATGAATACGGTTGTACAAATACATTATTATATGAAATTATGTTAGCAAGCATTCGGAACCTTTGGAGTGATCCTGATCCAGAAATTTTTCCTTTAGCAATTTTTGCAGATGGTCTCTTAAGAGATAACTTCTCATGTTTACAAAATGATGTTGGATTAGTAGATCCCACGTATCCAATAGTGAAAATAACTGAAAGCCATCCCACAACAACAGGGATAGATGAAGTTGTTCTTTCTCAAGCAACGGCTGCAGCAGGAGGAAGAGTTCTTTATGAAGCACTGGGTTGGGATGTAATTGGAGAAACTACACCATTTTATAGCTGGGTTGATAAAAATGGTGATGGAGAATTTAAAACATTACCAAATAGCACGATTCCTGCTGATGATTATCTTGACTTGTCTTATTTAATTGGTATTGTAGATGGACTATTAGGAGGAGGTATTAATACTAGTATTTTAGAAAGATTCCCACTTGGTGGCGCAGGTTTTGACCCTATGGTATTTCTGGCTAAGGAATTGGATAATAATAGGGTATATATAACTTCAGATGCGAGTTGTTTCTCAAACGATTTAATAGATGAATGTGATAATTTACAATTTGGACTCAATATTATTGATTGGCTTACTTACAATGGTATTGATGACCCAGATGATTGGATTATTGTTTTTGATGAAACGCATATTCGTTCAGAAGATTCACCAGAATTAACCTATATAGGAATTTTAATAATTTTTATTGTAATGAATTTAATTTTAGTCATTCTTATTGTAATAATATTAAAGGTAATAATTCACCCTCGATTACCTTAATTACCTTTAAAGAATAATTTTTATAAAGTGAATAAATAACTATATATATTACAAATGTAATTTCAAAGGTGAGGAGAATTAATAAATTTTGTCCATTATGCGGAGCAGAAAATCCAGTAAATTCAAGGAATTGTAAAGACTGTGGTTCTCCATTTGAAGAATCCTCTATAAGTGAGGAAGATGAACAATCTCCAATGAAAACAAGAATTAAGGATGGTAGCGACAGCAGTGATAGCAGCGATGGTAGTGATAGCAGTGATAGTAGTAATGCTACAGTTTCAAAACCAATGACTTATCTTATAAGTTTCAGTCTAATGTTTTTTATAGCGATACTATATTTCGTAATATTTTACTAAATTATATTTTTAAAAGGTTGTAATTCGGCCTTGAAGTTATCAAATAAAGCTATAATGAATTTTGATGAATATTACGAGAAATGGTTAGAAGATCATGCTTATAATGATAGCAGTACTGTAAAGGGATGGTTAAAGTTATCATATTACACATGTAGATATGTATTTCTTCCATTAAAATTTACACCATTAAGAATTGATTTTTTAAGTCTTGCTTTATCACTTCTAATCATGGTTATTTTCTCTTTATTTCCTTATTTAGATGAAATTGGATTATTGGTTAGTGGATTTTTAATTATTCTCTTACTGTTTAGTATAGGAATGATGGATAATATAGATGGTATACTCGCACGTTTAAGAAATAAAAAAACGCGAAGGGGATCATATCAAGATTTAATTTTTGACAGAATAAATGATGGAATTATTCTCATTAGTCCTATCTTTTCACATTTTACTCAAATAAGTTCTATTTTATATCTACTATTTACAATATTTCTATTTGAAAATTTACGTTCTATCCACGTTTCAGCAGGCATTCCCCTATTTAGTACTTTAGCAGAAAGACATGCAAGATTAACTTTTCAAATGGGATATATTGGGATATGTGCTTGTAGATTTTATCTCATATCTTTAGGAATTTTTCCAGAACTTCAAATCTTTGGAAAGATTATAACTTTCTGGCCAAATCTCGATATTTTATATATTTGTTTAGGATTTATTTCTATATTTGGTATGGTTCAACTAATGTTAAAAATTACGAAAATAAAAATACCTCCATTAAAATTATCAAATAGCAAAATACCAATATCAAGTATTAAGAAATATGAAATAAATGAATCTGATGCCCTTCTTAAAGAAATAAGTGGAGAAGAATTTAGAGAAGCATATAAAAACCTCATCTCCGCCACTTATCTATATGAATTTAAAAATAAAATAATGAGATTAGCTTATTTTCAAGGAAAAAAACTAAATTGGATTATAAAAAAACCAAGGATGTTATTTCTGATAATATTGATAGCAGATATCATATTTTTTTCCATGTTATTACTAAAACTTAACTTAAAATCAACGAATTTTGTAATTGAGATATTAATTAACGTTATTATTATTGCTTATTTCTTATTTTTTATGGGAAATTTAAAAAAATTACTAAATTATTCAGCTTATAAAAAATATTTATCAAAACATTCTCTCATCTTTTTCCATTTTTTAGATTTGATAACAGAAGTATTACTTCTAAGTATTTTATCCTTTATAATCTCAAATATTACTTGTCAAATTTTCGTGATTTTTTGTCTAATTGTTCAATTATGTCATACAGCTAATATATTGAATCAAAGAAGAAAAGTTAGCGAACCAAAAACATATTTCGCACATTATTTTTTTAATATTATTGATCTATTCGTACTACTAGGAATACTTTTTAATTTTCTCATTCAAGAAATTTATGTATTGATTGGTTTTAGCTTAATATTTTTATCTTTACTTATTAAAAATATTTTAATTACTAATTCCTTCTTAAAGTAAATAAAATTATAAGAATATCCTCTGTTTTTCTTTTTCAAATGTTACAAGTAATAATATGGATGATGTGAATCGTGATACATTAAGAAAAAGAGAAGTATGACTTCTCTAAATGGATTGTAAGATAATTGATAGAATAAAATTTAATTCCTCTCCTATTTGTTGAAATTCGCTGAAAATGTTTTTAAGTTCTCAATTTTATCCACATTTACTTTTCAATTCTTTTATCCTCTATTTCTTTTGATTCTTTCATTTCAATTAGGTCTATCTCATCTTTAAATTCATCGTATAAATCTGAAAATTCATCTAAAGTGGATATTGGGAGTCTGGCCAACTCATTCAATATAGACTCATATTCATCCTTATCTGAAAAAATCGTTTTTAATTTATTTTCAATTTGTTTTGGAATTTTTTTAAAATTGCATGATAAGGTTAGTACTTGGTCTTTATCCTTGATAAGATGATATGGGACGTTCGAAAAATATTTATTGATAAGTTCATAAGCAGACCTATATTTTTCTTTATCTGTACAAGATTTTTTAAGCAACCTTTTAAATTTATTCTCAAAGTCATTCGAAAAATTAACAACACAATCCCGAAGGAGCTTAGAAGCCTTAGAAGCAACCAAACCAACAATTATATATTCCGATCTATTTATAAAAACAATCCCCTCGTTTAAATTAATGTCAACGATTCCTCCTATATTCATTACCTCTTCACTCATTATCTGTATTGCATTAAGAAATCCGGTAAATATCGTTTCACTTATGTTTAAATCCGACCAGTCATGATCATATAATGAATTGCCTTTATGGTCTCTAATTGAAATTTTATAAACATGATAAGGTAATATATGAAGCAACTTGAAATTTGTTGAAATGATTATTGTTACAATTAATAAACCTATAAGATTTAGAATATAGAAAAGGATAGTAAAAATCGTATCGATATAGTAGAATAAATATAATAATCCTCCTCTAAAAACTAGAATTATATTACCAATCAGACTAATAAATGCCTTTTTTTTAAGATAAAATGGACTCCCTGACCAAGTTTTATATCCCCAATAAAAAAAGTAACCTAAAAATAAATACCAAAAAATGATTTGTACAATATTAAAAAGACCAAAAGGTACGTACTTTTCAATTACTAATCCTTCTACAAATATTACCGCATTAGGTTGTATTCCTAAGAAAATCAATGAAAACCCTAGGCAACATGAGACAACAAGACCAATTGAGTAATATGATTCTCTTATAATATTATTTACAAATAAAATGAAGAAAAAAGTATATGGAAACATTAGTAAAAAATGTATTCGGGCAAATTGTTCATTATTAAGTAAGATAGAAATAATTTTTGTTAAAAAATACAAAGTCAATGACCAAGTAGCCAATCTCAAATAAAATAGAAGGGGAAATTGTTTAGATTTAGCAGATAACTGAAGTGTTATGGTTAAAATAAACCAAATGACGGTTGTAAGGATTAAAAAAGTTAGTTCTAATACCAAAAATTGCTCCATTTTTATTCTCCTTTTTTTATTCACTCTAATTTTCTTTATTTTTTGCTTTATTTATTAAAATTTTTTATCAAGAGATAATTTTTCATGTAAGGTGAGATACTAATTTCCTTCTTTAATTCATCATAATATCTTAAAATATTATTCTCTAATAATATTTTTAACCTATAATTTACATTCTCTCTTTTGAAGTTTATTTTCTTATAAATTGTCGTCTTGGTAATTTTATTATTATGTAAGAGGAGTTCAATTATCTTCCTGTTTAACTCATCTTTCATATAGAAATGCAATTTTCCTAAATCATCTTCCATTTCTATTGGAAGAAAGACAGAATAATTCCCTATTTTAATCTTTTTGATGTAATTAAATTTTAAGAGCATCTTTAAATGCCATAAGAGCTGTCCTGCACTTCCTGAACTTTGTGTAAAAATTGTTTCTCTTAAAAAAGAAAATGTTGCACCCTTTTGCTCATTAATCACTTTATAGATTCTTTTCCTATATAAATTAAATAATATAGTATCTCTAGTATGTTTTGAACCATCAATGAGAATTTTTTTGTTTGTTAAGACTTCTAATATCTCTAAAATTGCACTTCCAGGTATATCCAATGATTTAATGGCTTTATCGTATAAGGTTTTAATCTTTAATACTTTATTTTGTTCGATTAATTCTTTTGCAATTTCAATTACTTTTTGAACTTGTATATTTTCTAATGAAAGAGGCCTTTTAATATTTTTAAAATCCATTTTAAATAAAAATTCTATGAGAAAGTACAGATATTCTAATTAATAGTTTGGCGAGATCTTTTCTATAAATAATTATTTCTAATATTATAAATAGGTTTTGGAAAAATTCAGTCCTTATGCCTTTAAATAACGCCAAAATTAATAATAATTTGTCAATTTAAGTATAATTATAGTGGATATATAAAAAAAAAGTGAATAATAAATGAAACCTAGACAACAAACAGCATTATTCGTATTAATTGCTGTAATATCTACTGCAGGTATCGTGGGGGGTATCATGTATGTTCTTCTTAATCCTGCGACTCCAGAAGGGAACTCTATTGAAATATATCATTGGTGGACATCAGGTGGAGAAGCTACTGCAATAAACGGATTAATAGATGTATTTGAAGCGAATTATCCTGGAACGACTGTATATTCAGTTCAGATTGCTGGAGGTGCTGGAGCAGAAATGAGAACTAAAATCAAAACGTTAATGATTGCAGGAGAACCACCAGATACGTTTCAAATACATGCCGGATATGAATGGAAAATTTTCTATGAGGGAGGATTCTTGGAACCTATAAATGATATTTGGACACCAGAATTACAAAGTGTTATACCAGACGTTATAGAAGATATGAACAAAGGTCCCGATGGAAATTATTATTCTGTACCTGTTAATATTCATAGAAGTAACTTAATCTGGTATAATAAACATATTCTAGATAACAACGGAATTGATCCTGCAACATTAACAACGTGGAATGCATTTTTTTCAGCTTGCCAAACTATACAGGCTAATAATTTTAGTGTTTCAGGTAGTCCTGTTGCAATGGGGAAAACTTGGACAGAAGTACATGCTTTCGAAACTATAATGGCAAGCCAAGGAATGAATGCTTATGAAGCTTGGATTAATGGTGATATTGATAGCACGGGGGCCACTTATTATCCTGATCTACTCCAAGCTTGTATTGATTTCGACAACTTGACAAGTAATTATATCAATTCTGATTATGTAGGAATAGATTGGGACAGCGCTCTAGCAAAAATAATTTCAGTTATTTCACCTACTGCTGCTTTTAGTATAATGGGTGATTGGGCTGATGGAGAATTTCAACAGGCGGGATGGACATTTAATACAGATTATGGTGTAATACCTGTTCCAGGGACAAATAACACTTATGGGCTTGTAGTAGATTGTTTCGAAAAACCAAAAAATATCGAACACCCTACAAATGTGGGTAGATGGTTAACTACAGTCAGTTCTGTAGCAGGTCAAGATGCATTCAATCCTTCGAAAGGATCAATTCCTGCACGAACTGATTGCAATGTATCACTCTATGGACCTTATCAACAATGGGCAATGTCAGATTTTAGTATTGTTGATGCTTCTGGAACCTTTTTTCCATCAGTTGCTCATGGAAGTGGTATACCTGAAGAGTTTGCTACAGATTTAGGACCTATCATTGGATCTCTTACAGCTGGTTCAATAACTCCTGCTCAAGCAGCAACTCAAATTGTAGCTTTAGCTGTAACATATAGCACTGATTTCACGAGAATATGGGCGTTAGATTAAATGATGTATAATTTAAAATTTTTAAATCTTCTTTTTTTTTTATTATTGATTTAACTTAATAAATGATAAAGGTGACAAAATGAAAGCATTGAAAAAAGAACACTGGAATACTAATAAAAGTATTTTAATTAATATAAATGGAATCCCTAAGACAAAATGGATAATGAAATCAATCTTTGCTAGGGATAAATTCATAATTAGGTTAATTTTCATTATTTCTTGTATTTTAATTATATATTTCGTTTATTTTTTCATAGTTTGGAATGTAATCGTGTCATTGACAGGTTGGGAAGGATTAGTTCAAACTTATGATTTTATTGGTCTTGAAAATTATTCTCAAATGAGCCAGGATTACGTTTTTTGGACTTCATTACTAAACAACTTCATATTTATGGGAATATTTATCCCTTCTAGTATTATTTTAGGTCTTTTGTTAGCTATAATATTAGATCAAAAGGTTAAAAGAGAAGGATTTTTTAGGTTGATCTATCTGCTCCCCTATGCCCTTTCATTTGTAGTTACGGCATATTTATGGCAGTGGATGTTTACTAGTGATGGTGTATTAAATATTTTAATTGATGCAATAGTACCTGGAACTATCGAAATATCTTGGTTAGGAAATCGCTATTTAGCACTTGTAAGTATTTCAATTGCTATGATTTGGCAATTTTCTGGTTATGTAATGTTGGTTTTTTTAGCAGGAATAAGATCAGTTCCCCCTTCTATTATTATGGCTGCTAGGATAGATGGTGCTTCTGGATTTAAATTATATACCCGTATAATTATTCCACAAATTAAAACTTCTGCATTTACAGCTTTTGTTATTCTTATGATTTTTACATTAAAAGCCTTTGATTTTATTTATCTATTAACTGGTGGTGGTCCGGGATATGGTACTTATATTCTTCCAATTATGATGTACGAAGAAGCTTTTGCAAAAAATCAATTTGCTTATAGTTCAACTATCGCTACGACCTTATTGATAGTCGTTATGATGATAACCATTCCTTATCTTTACATTACATACAGAAAGAGGGATAATCAAAAATGACTTTAGATAATATGATTGAGATGATCAATTCAGAATTAGATAATGAAATGGTATTTTCTATAAAGAATAACTCGAAAACAATATTATTCTATAAAATAAAGCGAACAATTAAACGTGTGACCCTTTATGTGTTTTTAATTATAATGGCAATTATAATGTTCATACCCTTATGGTCTGGAATCATAGCTGCTTTCAAATCTCAAGCAGAATTATCTTTAACATCACCGCTTTTACCCTCGTTAAGTCCAACATTAGATCCTCTTACTGCAGCTATGAATGAATTGATGAGACCCATGCTGAATTCATATCTATTCACGTTTATGGCAACAATCGGATCTTGTTTGATAGGATCTATATGTGGGTTTGTATTAACAAAATTAAAATTTAAAGGATCTAACATCGT
This sequence comes from Promethearchaeota archaeon, assembly GCA_048938445.1. Taxonomy (GTDB): domain Archaea; phylum Asgardarchaeota; class Lokiarchaeia; order Sigyniarchaeales; family SOKP01; genus FT1-020. The sequence goes on from JBHLME010000041.1 coordinate 23,879, forward strand.
GTTTCTTTTCCTTATAATAGGAATTTTTCTTCCATATCAATCAATTATAATCCCTCTTTTTATAACAATAAGGGATTTAGGATTATATGATTCTCTATGGGGTATGACTGTGGTACACATAATATATGGAATTCCAATAACAACATTACTTTTTAGAAGCTATTATGAGAACATACCGGATAACTTGTTAAACGCAGCTAAGGTTGATGGTGCTGGAATAATGACCATTTATAGGCGGATTATCCTCCCGTTATCTCCTCTACCTTTTGTCGTAGCAGCGGTTTTTCAATTTACAACAATTTGGAATGATTATCTCTTTGCTTTGATACTCACAGGATCAGATTTTGAACCCGCTTCATTTGCACTTTCAAACCTTGCTGGAGGAACAGAAACAGCATGGAATAATACGATGGCAGGAGCTCTCTTATATTCATTACCAATTATATTTATTTTTATATTTTTAGGTAAATATTTAATGCAAGGATTAATAGCAGGAGCGATAAAAGGATAGGAGTGATTTAAAATGGTAAACGTAAAAATAAAGAATTTAGTGAAGAAATATGGTAAAACAATAGCAGTAAATCATGTAAATTTAGAAGTCAAAGATGGTGAATTATTTATACTACTTGGACCATCTGGATGTGGAAAATCCACTACGCTTTTAAGTATTGCTGGATTGATTAATCCAGAAGAAGGTGAGATTTGGTTTGGAGATAAAATAATTACTGATGCAAGTAGGAATTATTTTCAAAGGCCACAAGATAGAAACGTTGCAATGGTTTTTCAAGATTATGCAATTTATCCCCACTTGACGGTTTTTAAGAATATTGCATTCCCTTTACAAGTTAGAAAAGTTGAATCAGAAAAAATTAATAAATTAGTTACTGAAGTTGCGAAGAGTCTAGATATTGAAAATCTGTTAGAAAGGAAACCAAGGCAATTAAGTGGTGGCCAAAGGCAAAGAGTAGCTCTGGCAAGAGCAATTGTTAGGCAACCTAATATCTTCTTGATGGATGAACCCCTTTCTAATCTTGATGCAAAATTGAGAGTATTTGCTCGAGCAGAATTAAAAAAAATGCATAAAAAATTAGGTATAACTATCATTTATGTAACTCACGACCAAATCGAGGCATTATCTATGGGGAATACTATTGCTATTTTAAATAATGGTAATTTAGAACAAGTAGATACACCAGATAATATATATAATCGTCCAAAAAATATTTTCGTGGCGGGATTCATTGGAAGTCCCCCAATGAATATGATTGATGGTACTATTGAAAAAAATAATGATGAACTATTCATCAATGTTTATTTTAAAAAATTAAAACTTAATAAAAATCTAGAGAAAGATAAATACATTATATATGATAAAATAATCTTAGGGATAAGACCAGAAGATATTTTATTATCGAAAAATAACACCAATAATTCTGTCGAGGCAAAAATTGATATTATAGAACCAATGGGGAGAGAATTTGAAATTCATTTGCTTATAGGTAATAAACCAATTATTATGGTCTCCAAAATTATTGATGATATGAAGGTTGGTGATATTGTGTATCTCCATTTTAATAATGAAAAATTCCACGTGTTTGATAAAGAATCAGGTGAAAATATCTTTACATGATTTTTATATAACATTACTAAATCATTATAACAAGATAAAAATAAAAAGTTATAATAAATTAACCACAAAAACGAAAAAAATATAGTTCATTTGAAACAGTGAGAGAATTTTTTATAACTTGGAATGTTCTATTAAAAAATTTATTGCTATAGAATTAGGATGATTTTTAAGAACATTTAAAAACATACTAATGGTTAAATGTGTTATTTAATATTAAAATAATAATAATAACATTTTTCTCAAGATACAGGTTATAACATGGATGAGGTGATTCATGATGTCTGAAGAAAAAGAAAAGTATGAATTCTCAAAATGGACTGTAAAACAATTGAGAGAATTTAGTAGCAAAAATCATATAAAAATTCCCTCAGATGTAAAAAAAAAAGCTCAAATCATTGAATTTCTTCAGAATATTGTGTCCCATCCAGATTTTGTTGACCGTTCGCAAGAAGAAGTAGAAGAAGAATTAGAAGAGGAACTAGTAGCTGATTTTGAAGAACAAAATGATTACGATCCAGCGTTGGAACATAAAGAAAAAATAGAATTAAAATTCTGGCAAAAACCTCCTTTTTCTAGCTTACTGGATGCTGAAGTTGCGAAAGAATCAAAAGTCGCGTTTTATGATTTATCCTCGCTCGTGGATAAATTCTTTGATCAAATGTTAAAAGAAGAGTTCATCAACTATAAAATATCGGGCATTGCTCTCAAAACTTCCGCGAGTTTACATCATTATAAAATATCCTCGATCATTCGGGAAGAAGAGGAGATTCAAAGAAAGGAAGAACTTGAAAAATTTAGACAAAGACACTCCCGAACAATACCAAAAGCTCTACCTCAGCCAATCCAACCTAAAATGCAAATTGCTACGAAAGATGAATTGTTCGAAGCAATGAGATCTGCTATTATAGAGACAATGCAGAAGAAGGAAAAACTAAGAAGAATGCGAGAACGTAGGGATGAATTAAAGGCTAAAAGATTACAAATAAAATCCCAAGCAAAATTGCCTAAAGAACTATTAAAACACATCAGCGGTAAGGAGCAAACTGTTGAAGAGTTGCATGACAGCTGGTTAAAAAGGATTAAAGCAACTGCTCAACTTGAAAATACAAATGAAACAACTTTCTATGAAATGTTAAATCTCATTAAAAACGATGAAGAAACAAGTTTAGGCCGAAAATTTGCTTTAGTAAAAATGTTTTTAGCATTAATGTTTCTCTCAACAGCAGGAGCAAGTGGAACGGGAAAGACTACAACTGAAATTGAATTGTCTCAAGACGATGATTTTAAAAACATTCATATTAAATTAAAATAAAATTAAAATGATTAAGTGGGAATAGTGAACACGTTTGAAGAAGAAATAGACGAAGAAAATTCTGATGATTCCGAAGATGAAACAGGAGAAGAATTGACGGAAGATAATGAAATAGAAATCATTTCTGAAGAGGACATTCAAGAAAATATTGAGGGATCAGGTGATGAAATAGGAGAAGAATTAACGGAAGATGATGAAATAGAAATCCTTTCTGAAGAAGACATTCAAGAAAGCATGAAGGAGTTAGATGAACATGATGAAGAGACCCCTCCTCCGGATACAGAAGAAATTGAGGAATTAGTTGAGCAATCATCAACAGTCGAGGAAAAACCAGAAGAGTTATCTAAAGAAGACTTAGAAAAACAACTAAGAGAGTACCATAAAAATCTCATTGAAGCGGCTCTATATGCTGCCGGAAAACCGCTTAATGTAGAGATTTTATCAACTAAATTAGAAATTCCTAAGAGAACTGTGGATGAATTGTTAAATGAACTAGCTTTTGATTACTTGGAGCGTGATACTGCGTTAATCATCAATCAAGTAGGGGATAGCTATCAAATGGCCATAAAAAATGAATATGTTGAAAAAATTTCTAAATTCGCAACAGGAGGGGCAATCGCAGAAAAATATCTTAGAACCTTAACTATAATTGCTTTAAAGCAACCCATCTTGAAATCGATGGTCATTAAATTAAGAGGTTCCGGAGCTTATGAACATATAAAATATCTTTTAGATAATGACTTGATCGATGCGGTCAAAAAAGGGCGCTCTCAAGAACTCACGACCACCGATAAATATGCTGAAATGTTTGGTTTACCTAAAGATAAAGAAACAATGAAACAAATGATGATATCTCAACTAGGGCTTGGTGATCTAGACAATCAACAGGATTCGGATTATCAAGCAGATGATAAGGAAGAATATTCAGAGCAAAACCAAGAAGAATATCAAGAAGATGAACAAGATGATATTCAAGAAGTTGAGAGTCAAGAATGATTATTTATAAAAATAGATACTCAATTCAAGCTCTTCTATAGATTCTTTATTATCAGGATTGTCTTTAATTGTTGATTCTTTAGCTTTTTCAATAATTTCCAATTTCTTTATCCTTATCGTGTTTTCAATATCTTCTTTCAAGTTTTTAAGAAATTGTAATTGTTTCTTTTCTGTTAATATTATTACTTTTGAAACTTCTTGATTTAATGGTATCTGTAATGAGGATTTAATAGTTCTTAGATTTTTAATTATATCAAGTCCAACTTTACCCTGTTCCGCTGATTCTTCAGAAAGATTTTCATAAGTTGATGGCCATTTCTCCAAATGAATTGATTTTTTATTATTAAAAGCTTTATACAAGATAGAATTGATTTCTTCTGAAATGAACGGCATTATTACTGCAAATATCTTTAACATGCGATAAAAAAGATTTAGTGCATTTTTTAGTGCAAATTCTCGCTTTTTTTGATCATCTGAATAAAATTTGTATTTTATTGCCTCAATGTAATTATCACAAATATCATTCCAGAAAAATGGTCGTAGAAGGGCAAATCCTTCGTGCCAATTATATCCATCAAAATATTCATTAATAGCAAGGAGCTTCTTGTTATATTCTGAAAAAATATAACTTTCAATGGGAGAAAGTTGTTTATCGTCAATTTCTATATCGTTAATCTTAATTTTATCTAAATTAATTTTTAAGAATCTATAAGCATTCCAGATTTTTGTTAAAAACCTTGATGCTCCTATTAATTGTTCATATCTTCTTTTATATTTATTATTAAATTTATTTTCAGGAAGGCGTTGCATTTCTTTTTTGATAAATTCATCGCTTACAGGTTGTTTTGATTGTATATTAATCCAAGTATATTCGAAAGGGTAATCATCACCTAAAGAACCCATTGCTCCCCATTGTCTTATGGCATCTGCTCCAAATTCCGGCATAACCTCATCAGGAGAAACGATATTTCCGAAACTCTTCGACATCTTTCTACCATCAGGCCCTGCTACCATACCATTTATCATCGTTTCGGAAAATGGGGCTTTCCCGGTTAATTTTTTGCATCGAAATAGAGTATAAAACAACCATGTTCTAATGATTTCATATCCCTGGGGTCTATGGACATTTGCTCTCATATAGGTCTTATTAAAGAAGTCATCATCATCCAACCATTTAGCAATGGCTAATGGCGTGATGCTCGAATCAATCCAACAATCACAAACATCCTTTTCACCTTCTATATTTGAACTCTTACATTTTGGGCATTTTTTAATAGGAGATTGCAATGTTATTGGGTCTAAGGGTAAATCCTCTTCTTTAGGAGCGATAATTTCTCCACAATCCCGGCAATACCAGAATGGAATTGGCGTGCCAAATACTCGCTGTCGAGAGATGACCCAATTCCAATCAAGGCCTTCACACCAATCCAATAACCTTTGCTTATGTTTTTCTGGATACCATTTCATAGCTTCTCCAGATTCGATTATCTCTTGTGTGAAATCTTTTACGTTGATAAACCATTGATAAACGGGTAAAAATTCAATAGGTTTCCTACAAGACGAACGTTCTGTATGAATGACCACCCTATGTTCATAATCCTTGATATCCGTGATTAATCCCATTTTATCCAGATCTTCTACAATTTTTTTTCTTGCTTCTAAAATCGTCATTCCCTTGTATTTAGAATTTTCATTCATGTGTCCATCTTCAGTAAATATTTGAATTTCATCAAGTCCATGTTCAAATTTCCATTTGATATCCATTTCATCCCCGTATGTACAACAATATACAATTCCTGTTCCAAAATTCATATCTACATTTCTATCCATTTCGATTCGAACTGTACGGTCCGTTAAGGGGATCTTAACCTCAGCAGCAGAAAGGTGATAATATCTATCATCATTTGGATGAATAAAAACACCAACACATGCTTCTATATATTCAGGTCGGGTGGTCGCAATAGTAATGTATTCATTTTCAGCACCAATAATTGGTAATTTTAAATACCATAGCTTTCCCTCTTCATCTTGATATCCTACTTCTGCTTTTGCCACTGAAGTTTCACAATTCACGCAAAAATGAGTAGGAAATTTTTCTCGGTATAACCAACCCTTTTTATAAAAATATAGTAATGACCATTGAACCTTATATTTATATTCATCATCCATCGTGCGATAGGTGTAATTCCAATCCGTGGAATATCCCATTTCATCAAATTGTTTTGTCATGTTTTTAATGTTATTGTCCACCCATTCAATGCACTTTGTTAAGAACTTTTCCCTCTCATGTTTTGAAATTCCATAGTTTTTTTCAACAGCAAGTTCTACTGGAAGCCCATGGCAATCAAATCCCTGAGGAAAGTAGACATTTCTCCCTTTCATTTTGTTATATCTTGCAACAAAATCTATCCAGGAGTGGTTTAAAATATGCCCTAAATGTAATGTTCCGCTTACAAACGGAGGAGGCGTGTCAATTGTAAAGATATTCTTGCCCTCTTTAATGTCAAAATTATTGATTTTTTCCTTACGCCAATAATCTGTCCACTTTTTTTGGACTTCATCAAATCGAAATCTTTTTGGATATGCAGTTTCTTGTGTCATAGTATTTCAGTTATTTTATAAAAAATTAAAAGATCTAGGAGGAATAGTTCTAAAAATGGATTAAATTTATATTAATAAACATCAATCCAATTACTACTTCCCACGTTCAATCTTGATATTTGTTTAATTTATCGTTAAAAAATAGAATAATAAATAAATAAAAAATTTTAATATTTTAAATAAAAAGAAGCTAAAAAAAACTCATTTTAAAATAAACCTTCAATCTTGTAATAAAATCATCAAATAAGGAGTAATCACCATTCCATTCCTTTATAGCATCAATTGTTATTAATTCTTTAAACATGCTCTCAATAATTTCACATGTTTTCAAGATTTTTTTATCTTTCATTTTAAGAATTGCTCGATAGATAATTATCACATTATCATCATGAAAGAAATAACAACAATATTTCCCCCAACCTACATTAAAAACTCTTAATTCTTCTTTATAATAGGCCTTACGTGTGTCAATGGCCTTTTCCAGATAAAAAATAATCTCATCTAAATTATCTACCTCAAAGGATGTAATTATTTGTTGCTCATCCTTGTTTATGGTAAAATCTACAATCAATTCTTTATCTTTCGTGAAGATCCAAAATCTTTCTGGTAATGTGGGCATTTTATTCTTACAAGATTACTATTATTGTTTAAACCTTTTCGGATACAATTATTTTATACGTTTTATGACTCAAACTTATTATAAGGTTTACAAATAAACCACCAAACAAGTAAACTATTGCGGTCATTATTTGTATAATCTGACTTAAGTCTATGGCTTGTCCTAAGTTAATAGCTAAGAAAATGATGTTACATACATATCCCGCTAAAAAACCATAGATGAGTATTTGCATTAAATTCCATTTTTTTATAGCTTTTGCTCCAGCAGGGAACATTTCTTTTATTTTCTTAATGATAAGTAAGCTATTGATAAAAAAGATTACACCCCCAATAGAACAAATCAAGTTGAGAATAAAATTTGCAATTAGATCCAAAAAATCACCTTTAGTGTAAATTGTTATTTTATTATATTTTATAATTATTTTATAAATAATACTTGTAAATTAATATAAACTGTATTTATTATCTAAAAAGTAGAGCTTTTTAAATTAAGATATAAAAGATAATTTTTTTACTTTACCAAATTTTCAACTAATCTTCTTAGTGTTGAAAAGATATACAAAGTTTGTAATTACTGCGCTAATTGGAATGCTAAAAAGAATAATTAATCTAGCCCCTTCAATCTCAAATAGAAGCATGAGTATTGCTCCTAACGCTATGATAATCGCTCCAGATGTTTGAGTAATATACTTTTCTTTATACGCAATCCACAAAAGGAAAAAAACATATGGAACATTAAATACAAGCCCAGTTATTACTCCTGGAAAATAATCGCTAAATATAATTGTCAAAAAAAAATGGAAAAACGCGTTAGAAAACTGTGCTGCTGCGAGTAAGGTTAAAATGAAGTATGCATTTGTACGATTAGGCTGGAGAGTGAATAAGATAAGCAAGATAATATATACTATTATGATGAACAAATAAGTTATTAAAAAATTAATAAGACTCAAATCCACTCCAAAGTGCCTATATATGTAATTGGAAAAGCCAAATACTCCTTCTTCAATGATATGTATCACAAAAATTAAGGGTGAAAACCAAATTGCTTTTTTAAATGTGAAGTTATGGAATAAATTTTCAATGCTAAATTTGCTCATCTTGAACAGTTAATGTCGTTTAATGGTATGGGAAGATAGGAACATTGGTTCTTTATAAAGTTTTTGAGAAATGCTCTAATATTTTATTTAAGTGTATTAATAAAAAAAAAAATTTATTCTACAATCAAACTAATATTTCCACTGTATCATTTCTTACTTTTAGATTTGAAATAATAAATAATGTTTGTTGCTACTACTATAATTACTGAGATTACTAGTGTTGCTATTTGAAGACCTGGTAACTCAAATAAAAACATGAGCGTAAATCCTAATAATACGATGAGAATAGCCGTAGTTTTTGTGATAAATTCATCTTTATAAGCAATCCACAAGAGAATGCTCACATAGGGGACATATAATGCAAAACCAGTAACTACACCTGGACAATATTCCATGAAGACAATAGTCCAATATAAATGGAAGAACGCATTAAAAAACTGTGCTGCAGTGAACAAGGTTAAAACAAAGAATGCATTTGCACGATTAGGTCGAAGAGTGAATAAGATAAGTAAGACAATATAAACTAACATTATGAACATGTTCGCTATTAGAAAACCGGGAAGACCGAAATTTACTGATAAACCTCTATGTATAGCCACGAAATCGTAAAAACGAAATACTGCCTCTTCAATCATATGAAACAAATAAAGGATAGGTGCGAGCCAAACTGCCTTTTTAAATGGAACCTTATCCAGTGTTGTTTTAATTTTTGAAATACTCATTTTACTCATATTAAAAATTATATTTTAATACTTGGGTTAATGGAGCATTGCTCCCTTAAAAAGTTTTTGAAAAAAATACTCTTATTTAAATTCGTATAACAGAAAAAACTATATAAATAACAAAAACTCGTTTTATTGTTTTGTTTATTAGCGGATTAAAATCCAAATTTTACAACTCCTATAAAATTTTAAAGGATTTGCTTGTTACTCCAATGATGTTTTAAATGATTTCTTTTTAAGCTAATTTTTTTAAATACCATATTACTCCAACACTCAATTTTTAAGAAAAAGTCTGAGGAATTTATATTATAGGGAGTGAATATAAAAGCTCATTATTTAATACTATCCCTTTAAAATAGAAATATAAAAATTAAGATTTATAACTTTTAAGAAGGATTTTTTTAACACTTTCCGGTAACATCAAAACTAAATAAAATATGATAGCACTAACAATTCCGATTATTCTAGAGAGTAAAATAAGCAAAATAATTTCTCCAGAGAAGAGATCTTACGATTTATTAAATTAATATTTTAAGTATAAATAACAGATTATAATAGCATATATAAATGGTATAAATTGTAAAATAAGCTTTTAATCTATTACCAATAAATGATATGATAAATATAATTTTAATTTTTTAAATATTTTAAAAGCGTGACTCCTTTTGTGATTTAAGTTTACTTTCAATCGCTTTAGTCTCATCCTCTAATCTCTTCCTTGATAAGGCGGTATTTTGTATTGCTTCTTGATCTGGTTGATTCTTGCGATCTACTATTGCCCAATATGGAAATGCTTCAAGTGGAGGGCATCCTAATACAATCAAGCAGTTTTTACCGCTATCTATTATTTTTTTTTTAATATTTTTAGTGCAATCTCCCATTAGAATAAGATTTTTGCCAAATGAGACTCCTTCAGGTATCTCCTTTTTTCTCCCCACAACGATATCAATTCCCTTATTTTTTTCATATTCACCTAATAATTTCAGTTTTGCCATGGTAAATGCTACAAGTCCTTGACAGGAACTGCATGCATTTTCAATATGAAAATTATACTCGGGCCATGCCTTAAAACCTTCTAAATATGGGAGATCCAATTGCTTATAAACTTCTTTAATATTATTTCCTTTGATCTCAATCCTATTCTCATCAGCAAATCCTATGCCTCGATCACGTGCTGATTTAAAATAATCTACCTTTGCTATATCTAGTCCAACCATCCTACATACAGTTGCATCAAGAGCTACAGGATCTTGACTTGCAACAACGCATCCAAGATCTACAGGATTTCCTGTTGTGTGAGGTCCAAAACCCTCCATTGGTCTAATTAGATCTGCAATTGAAAGATCTGCCCTAATTACAGACCAGAGATCCATCATCGCATCAGCTAGATTGGTCATGTGCAT
>JBHLME010000164.1:0-8059 GCA_048938445.1 Promethearchaeota archaeon
TTTGGTATTATGATTTGAAAAAAGATATTTTTCATTTTAAGGGGAATTTATATTGATACACATTGATGATCTCAAGGAAAAAATTACCAAGGAACTCAGTTCTTTTAAAAAAGAAACCAATGCAATAGCATGTTCTGTACTGGATAAAGACGGATTTATAATTTATTATGAAAAGGATAATTCTCTTGATGAAGAACCATTTAAAAAGAAAATGATCAAATTATTTACTACACTTGAAACATTAAAAATGATTAATTTTTACGAAAAAACAGAATATATTTCATTTGAAGCCAACTTAGATGAGATTGACGAGGATATAAAATTCTATTCAAATGGCTTTAAAATTCTTATTAAATCTATAACCGAAAATCTAATATTAATAACAGTTTTCAAACTAATGGAAAATATAGATGATGTTATACCAAAATTTGATGCTGTTATTGAAAAATTATCAACTCATTTAAATTCATAAGTCTTTGAATCTATTTTTAAAAAAATTTTTTTAAAATATTGATAGAATCGAATAATTAAATAAATTCTTATACTATTTTCCTAGTTAATTTCTTATATTAAATAAATAACAATTTTTTAAGATTTCTTTTGTATTTACTAATTGGTGATAATAAATAAGTTCTATAGGATGTTCACCTTCTGTTTGCAATATTGAAGAAGAGGCTGATGAAGAGGAGTCTTTTTTTGAAGAACATTTTTGGTTTTTTATAATTCCAGCCGCTTTAATCTTAGGAATTTCTATTTATTTAGATTTTACAACAGAATTAGTATTAATAAGCCAATCTCTCGCAATCATTTCAATATTCTTATCAAGTTATGGTGTTGTAAAGGAGGCTATTCATGATATCGTAAAAAAAAAAATTACAGCAAATTTATTAATGATTATCGCCGCTGTTGCATCTTTTTTTATATACCATGGGCAAGAAGGGGCTACCGCTATTTTACTTTATGCAATAGCAGAACATTTAGAAGAATTAACTACCGACAAATCAAGGAGAGCAATTAAAGAATTACTTGAATTAACTCCTGATGAGGCTTTATTAAAAATTGAAGATGGATATAATATTGTTCCTTCACAAAGTGTAAAAATGGGGGAAATTATTGGCATTAAACCCGGTATGAAAGCTCCATTAGATGGAATTATTGTTAAGGGAAAATCTTATTTTGATGAAAGTGCTATTACAGGAGAATCTATACCTGTTTTTAAGAAAAAAGGTGATGAAATATTTGCAGCAAGCATAAATTCAGACAGTTTTGTTGATATTGAAGTTTTGAGAGAAAGTTCAAATACCATTGTAGCTCAGATTGCTGAAAGTATTAAAACAGCTCAACAAAATAAAAGTCAACATGAAAAGTTCATAGAAAAATTTGCAAAATACTATACACCTATTATAATAATTGCTGCTTTATTAGTTATGATTGTCCCAACTTTATTTTTTAATTTAGATTTTAATACTTGGTTTTATCGAGGATTAATCCTTTTAGTAGTATCATGCCCTTGTGCTTTGACTTTATCTACACCATTATCCAATGTGACTGCTTTAACAAAATTAGCGAGAGAGGGTATCCTAGTGAAAGGCAATAAATTTATTGAAAAAGTTGATGATATAGAAGTTTTTGCTTTCGATAAAACAGGTACTTTAACTGAAGGAAGTTTAAAAGTTTTTGAGATAAATGCGTATTCTGGAAATAAACAAGATATTTTGACCATTGCAGCTAGTTTAGAAATGCTTTCTGAACATCCTATTGGTAAGGCAATAGTTGATAAAGCAAATCAAATGAATCTATCACTACAAACAATTGATAATTTCGAAATATTAAAAGGAAGAGGGATTAAAGGTGAGATCAATGGAAATTTGTATTATGTAGGTAGTCCACGATTTTTTACTGATTTAAACTATAAATTACCTGATAAGGGACTTGAAGAAATAGAAACAAACGGTACAATTCCTATTTTAGTCGGGTATAATGAAAAACTTTTAGGTATAATTACAATTAGAGATGTATTGAGAATTTCTGCTCCTGTACTTATTAATGGTTTAAAAAAGCGTGGATATTATTCGGTATTAATCTCTGGGGATAATCAAGCTGTTTGCAGTACAATTGGTGAATGTTTAGATATAACTGATGCCTACGGAGAACTTTTACCCGATCAAAAACTACAAGAGATCGACAATCTGAAAAAAGAATATAAAGGCGTGTCGATGGTTGGTGATGGTATCAATGATGCTCCTGCTTTAGCTCAATCTGACCTAGGTATAGCAATAGGCGCTTCGGCCACAGATATTACACTTGAAACTGCTGATGTGATAATTATGGGGGAAGATTTAAAGAAATTATTGACGTATATTGATATTTCTAAAAAAACTAATAAAAAAATTAAACAAAATATTTGGACTTCTATTATAGTTAAAGTGTCTTTCGCAATTTTAACTGTCATTGGTTTGATGACATTATGGTTAGCTGTTGGAATTGGTGATATGGGAGTTTCTCTATTAGTTTTGCTTAATAGCATGACAATTTTTAGATATAAACCAAAATTTAAAGAAGTATCTTCTGAAAAATTAGAAAATAAGGCTCAAATGCTAGTTTGTGAGTCCTGCAAAACAAAAAAAATTATTCCTCAACATCATGGAAGAGATATGATTCAAGAAGGGGAAAATTTAGTTTGTTGGAGAAAATTATTTAGTAGCGATAATTTAGAGCCTTGCGATGAAGAATTGCCACTTTTTTGTCCTTATTGTAATAACTCACTTGAATTTAAATAGAATTAGTAGAAAAATAACTAACCTTTTTTAATTTTTCTTCATTCTTTTCTTGAGATTTTTAATCTCTTTTTGATTAAATAAGCAGCTATAATCGATGCTGCAGATATAGTGCTAATTGTAGTTATTATTATAATTAATACTAAAAAATCACTAGAATCATCTTTATCATCATCTTTATCTTCTTTATCCTTATCTAAATCTGGTACTATGATATATTGAGAGATTATTAAATTAATAATTACAAATCTCGGTTCATAATTAGTTTTATTAAAAATCACGTAAATTCTATATTTTGCAATTGGTCTATTCTCAGTGTCAAAATCCAATATATATAAATCATCTAAAGTTTTATTTAAATCGAAATTAGCGCTGGGATCTCCAATTTCTTCACCATTGCTACTCAAATTATACCAATAATAATATGATTGATCCGCACCTTTAATTCTCTCATTGATCAAAGTATCATTGTACTCAAAAGTAAAATTATAATGAGTTGAAATAAAGATTTCTTTTGTGATATTCAATATATAAGTTTTTCCATTGATCGAAGTCGGTCGAATTTTGATTTCTAATTCAATTTCGACATTTTGATCTTCATAATTTGCCTGTTCTAATGCGACTTCTATAATATAAAAACCAACATCTCTTGTTTCAGTATCAAAATCTAAAGTATAAGTTCCATCCGTATTTCGTATTAAATAGCCATCTTCTTGAAGATCATCCCCTATATACCATTCCCAGGAATATACATATGCATCATCAAGGTTTTCTCCAGTTATTGCATCAGTATACGAAAAATTGTACATTTCATCATCATTAGCCCAAACTTTCCACTCTTTTGAAAATGGGTTGTTCTCACCATTAAGTAAGGTTGGTCTCGGATTAATATCAATATTAATGTCAAAAATCTGCGAAGCATAATTTTCGAGAACAGCAGTAACTTCTATTTGTCGGAGACCTACTCCTAAGGCAATTCCAGAGTCAATTAAAAAGGTAAAATAATCCTGATTAGCGGGATCTAGAGTTATTGGAATAGAAGATGGTCCAAAACCTTTCCAACGATAAGTTACAGTAGCACCATCTAATAAATCATTACTGGCTAAAATATAATATCTTACGGAGATGTTAAGAAACTCTTGATAAAAGATCTCAAAAGTTTCATCTATTTCTAAGTTATAATTATCCTCGTAATCATGTATAGTTCTCCACGTTGGTATCGCTTTTACTTCTACATATTCTGGCAATGGAGTTGGATCATCATATGTTAAGTGATATGCTCTTATTTCAAAAATATAGTTTTTAGCATTTGAACCAGCGGATATTCGACTTGAATCAAAAAATAACGAGTAATTACCATTACCGATATATTGCATCTTTTCATTAAATAATATTGTCTCTGTACCTAATAATTTGATGATTATTCTACATGTTCCAGGAGGTTCACTTACATAAGACCATGTTTTCCAATTATCATCCGTAGATAAGAATGTTGCCCAGATATGAATCGTATCTCCCCAAAATACAGTATCAACGGCAAAAGTTATATTTAATTTTGTATTAAAATTCGTGAAATTATGATCTTTAGGTGGTATAATATTAAAAGTAATTGACGAATTACTATAAAGTGTATAATTATATTCGTTAATTTCTTCATTTTGACTGGGGATCCATTGAATTGGATCAATATAAGTTATATTGAAATTTACATTCGTGAGATTACCTGTATCTATAGTAAAATTGTAAGTCCGCCCGATTAAGAACCAAAATGGTAGTTCATTAATTTGACTATAGGCATATCCATCTTTTAAAGGTGGATAAGCATCTGCATTCGATGTGAGATTTATTAGTGATTTTCCAGTTGTATTATCAACTACTTTAATAAAAGCGCTTATTTCATCATATTGTTTTGTGATTTCATTATAATATACCGTTTTTATATTTATTCTGGCCAACAGCGTTTTTACATAAACATGACTGGTTTCTTCCTTAATAACATAGCTTTCATTTAAACTAATAGGATTCATAGAATAATCGTCGTTATCATAATATACTTTATAATAATAGCTCGAAGCATTCCACCATCGAAATGTTGCATTTCCATTTTCATCAAGCGTAATATTTTGTAGCCACTTACCGTTCTTACTCTTTCTAAGTTCAATATACCCATATTTTAACGGAATTCCATCCCAATCCACAATTTCGAAATCTATAGTCCATAAATCAAGTTTTATCTGTACAGTGTAATTTATTCCATTAAAATAATACGGACCATCCCCTGATAAACTACTATTAAATACTTCAACCACCGTACCATTGGCTAAAGTATAATTGGCTGTAATATTAAAATTTCCTATTGGAACTTTAGTAAATGTTTTGACTCCCGTTGGAGCAAAGGATTCATTCACAATAAAGTTTTGTTGTCCTCTAGCACTTTGATTTACAATGAAAATATTAACGTTGGGTACTGATCTCCCATCAACATCAACAGCAACAACAGTAACTTCGTTATCTACAGATTGCAATTCGTCCAAAATACCTGTTAATGTGTAATTAAATCTTACATAGTCAAGTTGGAAAAATCCGCTTCTTTTTGCATTTTGCAGATCATCTCCATTTTCTTGACCCCAGGAACCAAATTCTAAAAATATTTCTTTACCTTCATATTGAGAGATATCTATATAAACATCATCAGTCAAATTTGCTGCAGGGCCAGTGTCTTGTTCATTTTGGGAGTCAGCGTAATGTCCTCTTAATTGATTTACCCATTTCCATCGATTTCCTACAAAATCTGATTTTCCTCCATAAGCTTCCAAATAATTATTAAAATCAGTATTATACGCATTTTCATGATCATCAACGTCAGAAGTATATTTTGCTGCTGTACCATTGCAAAGCCTAATAAAATATCCATCATAATCAATTTGAGCACCTCCTTCTGTATTCGCTTCAAATATATAAGTTCTCGCGTTTCTCCAGAAGTTTAGTTTTATTCCCCCTCCCTCTACTTTTGGAACTTTGAAGGGATAAGAATATAAAGTTCCAACGTATTCATGAGATGAATAAGTACCTCCTTCTACGTTGTTCGTGTTAGGACCCCATTTATATGCGTAATTTCCATGAGCGAGGCCTTCCTGAGATCCTACTTGGGGAGTCCCTGTTAATTTAAACACAAATGCGTTATAACTAGCAACTGAATTATTGAATGGCTCATTGGATGTAGCTGGATCTAATGGAACATTTATATTATTATTTAAATCTGCAACGTAATTAACAGGATCATCTGTGAATTGCCATCCAAAAGGAACAAATTTAAGAGCGCTATCATCTCCATCGAGTTCAAAATCGCCATTTTTAACCCATCCAAAACAATCTGAGGGATCGCTTGCCATTGTGTTTCCTGCATCTGGATTTCCAAAATACATATACGTATCGATTTCAGATGTTTTTTGAGTGATATTAGTGTCAAACCAAACAGTCGTATAATTTTGCGATGGATAATCTTTTGCAACATAATATTTTCGCAATATTCCATTTTCTACAATTCTAATATCATCCAAATCTGATTGTAATTTATCCGATTGAACTAAATCTTCGTAATAGAAAGATATATTTACTCCATAATTCGTAAAATTCATATTATAAGGATTTGTTATGTTAATCAATCGTCTATATTGAAAAGAATTATCCCACCAAGGATCATCGCCTAATATAGTGGATTTTGGATTCTTAATTGGTTGGATTGGTTTAAAAACTGTCTGTTCTGTATTATTTTCTAATTTAGCATTCGGATATAAATTAAAAATTGGATTTCTTGTTGGATAATTTATATAAATATTTTGTACCAATAATAATGAAATTAATAAGAAGGTCTTTAACAAAACTCTAATTTCGAAGTTATTTCTCATTTTTGATTTACTGGATTTCTGAATAAAAAATTTAAACATATTAAATAAAATATTTTTTGGTTAAATATTGGATTAACCAGAGAATTTAAAAATTTTTCTTATAATGATTTTGATTCTAAAGAAATAAATCTTAACCTAGTTTGACTTATAGATAAAAAAACTAGAGTAAATATATAAACTCTTAAATATTTGGTTTTAATATTTGAAATTATTAAAGAGATATGTTTTGAACTGTGCGGGAATTGCCAAGTCTGGTTAAAGGCGCTGGACTCAGAATCCAGTCTCATAGGAGTTCGGGAGTTCAAATCTCCCTTCCCGCATTTATTTTTTTCAAAGAATAAAAAAAAATATATAATTAAAACTAACTAATATTAATACAATTGAGAAAAATTTTCGCAGAATACTATGACAAATGAACAACAATTTTCTAAAGAAGATAAAGCTGAAAATATTAAAAAAAGTGAAAATGTTTTAGTATTTCAATTAAATGCAATATTGGAAAAATTTGATGAAGTTGATATTACACCTTCGACTTCATTATGTGAATTACTATATCACGATTTAGTATTAGTCATTGTAGATTCTGAGCACAAAGCAGTATGGATATGGAAAGGAAGAGCTGCAACAACAAGAATGAAATTTCTAGCTGCCCAATTAACACCAACTATAAGAGATAGGTACGGAATTGATTATACCATCATTTCTGTTGATGATGGTGATGAACCTCAAGAGTTCAAAAAAACTTGTGGATTAATATGAAAAAATAATGCTAATATATAATTGAAAATTATAATAACGCAATAATATGACAAACGGTAAAGAACTATCAGATATTTTTAGAAAAGGTCAAATTCCTGAATTAGAAGAGGAAAAAATCATTGTTTTTCAATTTAACGACCAATTGGGCGAATTTGAGGAATTGGAAATCGTTGAAGGTGTTCCTTTATATGAATTATTAGATCCTGATTTTGTTTTGTTATTCGTTGATCATAAACATTTTAGAATTTGGTTATGGCATGGTAGCAACACTACCACAAGAATGAAATTTATAGCAGCTAAAATAGCGCCCAATGTTAGAGATAGATATGGAATAGGATATAAAATAACGGCTGTTGATGAAGGCAATGAAATGGTAGGATTTAAAATAACAACAGGATTAATGAAAGAATCAGATTTAGTAAAAGAACAAGAGATAGGACCAACATATGCAGGTACAATAGAAGATTTAGAATTGCTTGAGGAATTATCCCGAGAAAAAATCATATTACTTCTCGAAAAAGCAGGAATTCCAGATGGCTACGAAAGGAAAATGGTATTAGTCAAAAATCAATTATACGGTTATAAAGAATATGAAAGAAATTATATGGGTTCCAT
>JBHLME010000042.1:0-34040 GCA_048938445.1 Promethearchaeota archaeon
TCTTTTTTTTGTTCATCAATCCGCTGGATTTGTGGTTCTTGTACCTCTTTTTTCATCATGTATGTTTGTTCATACTCTTCGTCTCTTCTTGCTTTTTTTGCCTCAATTTCACGCAATTTTTTATCCTTTTCTAACTTTTCTTTATAAAGACGTATGGAATTATTGTAATATGCCGCTTCATTTTTTAATCCTTTTTCTTGAAGCATTTTCTGAATTTTTTTATATGTTTCTATAATTTCAGGATAAGGACATTCAATGAAATTCTTCTTTTTTAATGCTAAAGTATATTCTCTATCTAAATTATTGGCATGATTAATCATTTCATTGATAGCATGTTCAAAGTCTTCCTTTTCAGTTTCTTTTTTCCTTAATTCTTCTATTTTTTCCATTTTTTTCTCAAATGCCGCTAACTGTTCTTCAATGCTATCCATTTTTCTCATTTCTTCAATGTCTTTTTGTTTTTGGGCTTTTTCAGCTTCAACCTTTCGTAAATTCTCATCTTTTTTCAATTTATCTTTATAGATATTAATTTGAAGATAGTAAGGTTTTGCTTCATTACTCCATCCTTTTTCAAGTAATCTATCTTTTATTTCAGTATAAATATTAATTACATCAGAATAAGGGCACTCCATTTTTTTTATCGTATCACTAACATCTTTTCTCAAAGCATATTCATAATCTCTTACCCTTTTTTCAGCATCATCAACCATGGTTGATATTTCATTTTGAAATATCTCATCTTCTTCTTTTTGTCTTTCAATTTCTAAAAGTTTTTCTGCTTTGTCTTTTAATTCTTGAAATCTTTCCTTAGCTTCTTTGTCTAGTCTTTCATAATGCTGAGTAGTTGTATCCCCTTCTTGCTCCTCAACAATATCAACTTTTTCTAATTCTTTTGTATGAAGTTCTTTATCTTGTTTTAATTGCTGAATTTTTTGTTGGACTTCTCTTTGTTCATGATCCCAACTTAATTGCTTAAATAAAATATTTGCTTCATCAAATAAATTAATCGCATCATCATATTGAAAATTTTCGGCACGTTCAGTAGCTTGCGCTAGCAATTTATACGCTAAACCTGAAAGATGCTTAATTCGTTTTTGAGTATCATCATCTATTTCTGATTTGTCAGTTTTTAGTTCTTGTTCTTTTATTAATTCTTTTTCTGACAAATCATCAAGTACATCTAAAACGGGCTCTTCTTTTTTCGCACTTTTTAAGAATGCAGTCTTTTTCTTATAGCACGCTTCAATTAATTCATTAATTTCTTGTAATTTTGGAATATCATTCAGTTTTTCATAAATTTTAAAACTTTCGTCATATTTTTGAAGAGCTTCATCATATTCATCAATTTCTATTAGTTGTTGTGCTTCTTTAATTAAATTTGCTCCTAAATCCGTTGTATCAATTTTTTCTACTTCTGAATCTTTAATGAAATTCTCAACAAGTTCTTTTTCAAGAATTTCAGGGTTCTTTGAAACTGGTTCAATTGAATCCAGAGCAATTTCTACATCTCTAAATTGTTGTTCTTTTAAAAGGTATATTTCAGAAATTTTCTTATTTATAGCATCAATTTCATCTTGTCTATTAATTTGTTCATATAATCCAATTGCTTGACGTAATATTTCGATACTATCATCATAATATTGGGAATTAATCAAAGATATTGCATGCTCAACAAGTTGATATCCCTCCGCGGATATTTCTTCTTCCATTTCCATCAAGTTTGAAAAAAATGCTTCTTTTGTGGGATCATACCCATTTTCATCCCATTCTTCATTATTTTCGTTCATGTGAGCTCAATTTAGATATTATGTTAGACTTTTCCTATTATAAATTAATTTTAATGTAGTTAAGATATAATATTCAGTTATGACTTAAAAACTCATTTTTAGACATTAATTATAAATGATAATTATAAATATGAATCATTAGTATGATGAAAATCTTGTTTTAAAAGGATTTATAGCTTCGCACGATATTTTTTGATATATTCATCACACGCATCTCCTCCCTCATCAGTTAAGATCCACCCATCATCTATTTTTTTTACAAGATTTAACCTAGACACGTTATCTAATAATTGTTCTATTTGAGATATATTTTTATTTGTCTTGAAATCCTGTTTCAAGCATAATATTATTTCTTCCATGGAAACAGGATGATTAAGGTCATCTTCCATCACACCTATTGCGGCTAGAATGAGGTCCTCTTCTTTCATTGCAGCATCCATCTCTTGTGATATTTCTTCTAATAACCATGGATTTTGTGCTAATAATTCTTTAATTGCTTTATCATCTCCTGCTTTGAAAACTTTCTCAAAATCTTCTCGGATTTTTTTCTTTTTAGCCATTTTTTTCACTTATCACTCAAGATAATTTGAATAAAGTAATCATGATAATCTTAAATTTATATATCCTTTAAGAAAGTTAAGAAATTTATATTTAATGTTTTCAAATATTCAAGGTTCTTTTTATTAGAAAAATTTAAATTATAAACTCTATACCATGTCTTTTCTTTTTTCAATGACGTATTCGCAGTGTGTTAATTTTGGGTCATCAATAGAACATCGTGTTTCTTTCACAGTGACACGATAAAGAATATATTCACCGAAACCAGTGAGGAATCCTTTAATGAAATAACAAATATTTTTTGCAGGACTTTCTAACTCTGTAGCTATATTTGTATGTTGTTCTATAATGATTTGGTCTTCTGAAATTTTTTTTGCTACAAATCGACCCCATCCCAGATTAGACATGATATCCACAAAATTATTTGTAAGATCTTTTATAGATTTAGCGTTTATGTTTGCATCCCAATTTTGCACTAAATTCCATCCCGCTCTTTTTCCAAGCCAAACTAATAAAGACAAAACTCCTTCACCATATATCGATGAAAGAAGATCAATTATTTGAGGAGGGAACAAAACAAATCGATCATCAAATATTTCGAATTTTCCAGTACTATATTTAAGTCCTTTTATTTTAAAATTTCTCATAATTAATATTATTATTATTATTATATTTTAATTCTTTTTCTTTCAAATGTCCATTTAATATAATCTCTAATTACTTATTTATGATGTTTATAAATAGAATAAATTCCATTCTTAATAATCCTCATATTGAACGTAATTAAACTTGTTCAATTAAAAGAAAAACTAATAAAAAAGTAATAGATAAAAATTATAATTTTAAGAATTGTTCAATTTCTTCTTTAGAGCATATTTTAAATTGTTTATCTTCAGATTTAATATATCCTAATCGAAGATTATCTTTATTTAATTCGTCTTCACTTGATTCTTTCAGAGCATTTAAAGCTAATTTAATTAATTCATCAAAAGTTAAATCTGGTTTATAATTTTCTGTAATATAATCTCTCGCGGTGGTTTCACCACTTCCAATAGCATAAGCTTTAAAGGATCGATAAATTCCACTTGGACTTGTAGTAAATATCTGTGGTCCAATAGAATCGATTCCAATGAAAAAGAGAGCACAACCAAAGGGCCTAATACCTCCATACTGAGTATACATTTGTTTCAAATCAGCAATTGATTTTACTAACATTCCAAGGCGCACAGGTTCGTCATATGTTAATCTAAATGACTGGGCTTGCACTCTAGAGTAATTTATTAACATTCTTGAATCTGCGTGTAATCCAGAAATTGCAACTCCAATATGTTCATCAACTTGAAAGATTTTATCAATAGCGTCTGCATCCATTAAGACGGATGGTACCTTGATTTGAGCTGCAATACATACATCAGTATTAGATTTTATGGCAACTGCTAAAGTACCCCTTCTAACAGCCTCTAAAGCATATTCTACTTGGTATAATCGCCCTTCAGGACTAAAAACTGTTAGGGCTCTATCATATGCCCTTCCTCCTGCTCCAAACATTAAAATCTTGACCTATAATTGTATGATTATTAATTATATTTATAATATTAAAATTCTCAACAGAATTTTAATTTAATCAATTTAAAACATTAATAAAGTATTTATATTTTACCTGAAGACTTTAAGATAGCTAGAGTTAATTCTTGAAAAATATTTCTTATATGAACATCTGCTTTCGCACTTGATTCAATATAGGCTATTGCACCTAGTTCTTCTTTATATGATTCACCATCTTGGGAACTTACTTCTCGTAAATCACCATCTGCCAAATCAGTTTTATTTCCTACTAACATGTAGGGTTTACCAGTGCCAATTACTTTTTCTACTTCGGTTCTCCATCCATTTAAATTTGCAAATGAACTTCTTCTAGTAAGATCAAATACAAAAATGACTCCCGTAGCTCCTCTATAGAATGGAGGTCTGACAAATGAAAAATGCTTTTGTCCTGCTAAATCCCATAATTGAAGTTTTACTGAAATGTTAGAATGATCGAGTAGATCTACTTGTTTAGTTGAGAAATTACTTCCTATTGTCATGATGTAATTTTCTTTAAAAGTATTTTCGCAATATCTCAAAACCATGCTGGTTTTTCCGACACCACCGTCACCGACAATAGCTATCTTATATATAAAGCTCCTTACTTCAGACATAATATATTTGTTGATACTAATATTTTAATTATAATAATAGTAATAAATTTATATAAATATAAGGAATTGCGATAAATAAAACCAATACTAATATAATTTTTTCTTAATTTAATTCTATTATATATGTGGTAAAAACAAGTCTGAAAATAAAAATAATTTCTTTTTCAAGTAATTTTTATAAAAAACCTTATCTTCAACTCAAATAAGTATAAATTTTAGGAAAATGGATGATAAAGAAAAGCTTGAGAAATTAGCACAGTTAATCATTGATTCAAATAATATCATTGTTTTAAGTGGTGCGGGGATGAGCACTGAATCGGGTATTGCTGATTTTCGCACACCCAATACGGGATTATGGGAAACCGTAGACCCTTATGAATTTGGAGATATTAGATCTTATGTTAATGATACAGGGAACTATTTTAAGATGATGTTAGAAGTAGGTCTTGCGATTTTTAGAGCTAAACCGAATAAAGGTCATAAAGCACTTACAAGATTGCAAAAATTAGGAAAATTACATGGGATACTTACACAAAATATCGACAATTTGCACAAAAAAGCCCGGACAAAATGTGAAATTGTAGAACTTCATGGAACTGTAACTGAGTCAAAATGTATGAAATGTAAAAAGATATTTCCCATTACTACATTAGTAAATAAGGTATTAAGTGGTAAAAGTGTAACTTGTGATGAATGTAATGGACTACTAAAACCAAATGCCATTTTTTTTGGAGAACCGTTAGAATTTAATACACTTGCACGAGCTGATAAATTGATTGATGATTGCGATCTCCTAATAGTGCTCGGAAGTTCTTTATTGGTTTCACCCGTGTCTTTTTATCCTGCAAGGGCTATTTCCCATGGTGCTAAAGTGGCAATTATTAACATTCAAGATACATACATTGATGCTCAAGCAGAAGTTGTCATCCATGATAAAATAGGTGATATATTTCCTCTAATAGTAGATCTAGTAGAACAAAAACTATCTCACTAAACCTATATCATAGATCTAGTTTCTTTTAAGAAGGTTTATATAAGTAAAATTTGTTGTGTTATATATACTAATTACCAAGTAATTCTTTTAATGTAAATAAGGAGTTGTTAAATTTGGACAAGTTATCTGATAAATTATCCCCAAGTATGCAAGAAAAAATTGAGAAAAGTGTTGAAAAAGTATTCCAAAAAATATTAGAGAGAGCATCAAAAGATGATTCCATAGAGGGATTAATTAAATCATTATTAGTAGAAAAGGTAATGAACATTATTGGATCCTTGATTAATAGACCTGTTGTTAAAAAATTAGCAAAAAAAGCAGTAAAAAAATCTGTTGATAATATTTGGGAAAAAAAACGAGATGTATTTATGTCAAGATTCAAGTAATCCGTCTATGATTTAATTAAGGATCATGAATTCTATGGTCTTCTTAAAATTTTTTTATCAATCTTACCTACTGAAGTTAATGGTAATTCTTCTATGAATTCAATAACTTTAGGTATTTCATATGGAGCACATTTTTCTTTTGCATGCCGTAAAATGTCCTCCTTTAACTCATCTTGATTTTCATGACCTTCATAATTAGGATGAAGTTGTATGAATGCTTTCACTATTTCGGAACCAGGTCTTTCTGGATTTGGTACCCCTACTAAAGCAATAGCATCGATTGCTTCATGCTCACATAGAATATCTTCCACTTTACTAGAAAATACTTTATATCCAGAAACGATTATCATGTCTTTTGTACGATCAACTATTCTTAAATATCCTTCTGTATCCATTATTGCAATATCGCCAGTGTGCATGTAGCCATCAGGATCAATTGCCTTATTAGATTCTTCTGGTTTGTTGTAATAACCTTTCATTACCATGGGCCCCCGCACACATATTTCTCCGGGTTCACCAACTGGAACCTCTTCACTTGTTACAGGATCGAGTAATTTTAGCTCTGTGTTTAATAAAGGTAAACCAATTGAACCTAGCTTTTTTTTACCTCTTGCAGGATTCATGGTTGTCAATGGAGAGGTTTCTGTCATTCCATACACTTCTATTAATTTCCCCTTTCCAACTATTCTTTCTAATTCTATTTGTGATTCTTTTGGGAATGGAGATGCTGCTGTAATACAAGATTCAAGATAGGAATGATCTAATTTGGAAAATTTGGGATTTTTCAATAATATCTGAAAAAGTGAAGGTACATTGACTAGAGCTGTTGGATGATATTTCTTAATTTGTTTACAAATTTGTTTTGTATCCCGAGGATCTGGAATTAAAACTTGAGTCCACCCTAAATATAAGCAGTTTTCACAAAAAAACAAGCCAGCGATATGAAAAAAAGGGAATCCAGATAATGCAAGTCCCCTTCCAGCACCCCAATTTAACCATTTTTGCACGATTAGAAGATCAGATAATGCACTTTTATGTGAAAGCATCGCGCCCTTTGGGACTCCAGTCGTACCTCCAGTATATTGAATATAAGCAATATCTTCATTTGAAATATCAATATCAATTGGCGATGTTGGATAATTTAAGACTTCTTTATGAAAATCAATAACTTTTTTTCCAGGAAGAGGATAAACATCACCCTTTGGAATTTTTCCTGCTAATTTTCCTAAAGTTCTGATTATTTTTGGTAAAAATCCTCCAACATTGGTAGTTATAACCAATTTTACTTGAGGAAGTTTTGATGCAATTTTAGTTAATCTTACAGCAAAAATGATATCTAATGTAAATAGTGCCACTTTTTTTCCTTCTTGACCCAAATCGTTTAGTTGGTACTCCATTTGGACTTCTGAAAGAAGTGGTGAAACTCCTGACACTATACATCCTGCTTTGAGTGTGCCAACTAAGGCTATTATATATTCTGGGATATTTGCTAGATTGATAGCAACGATATCCCCTTTATTAAAGTCATTATCAATTAACATGTTTGCAAATTGATTTGAATACTCATCAAGTTCTTTAAATGAAATTTCTACACCCCTAAAGGTGAATGCTGTTTTTTCAGGAAATAATTCAAAAGTGCGTCGTAAAGATTGAGGGATTGAACCTAAAGTTTCCCATTCCTTAGGATCTAAATCATCTAAGCCTTTATCCCACGATTTCTTCCAAAACCTATCATGATATAAGCTATATAGCATTTAATCACCTAAATCATATTTGTATATTAAATCATTTGTATATACTTAGATGTAAAAGAATATATATACTTTCAATTTTAAAATTAATCATTTTCACATTAAAAAAATTATAAATTTCGAAGAGCTTTTTTATCGACAAAGCCTTCAGAAGTTAGAGGTAAATTATCAACAAATTCAATTATTTTTGGTACTTCATATGGAGAAGAACGCGCTTTTGTAAACCTTATTATTTCTTTTTTCAAATCATTTTCGCTCCCATTAAATTCATAATCTGAATCAAGTTTAATAAAAGCTTTTACTAATTCCGAACCAGGTCTTTCGGGATTTGGGATTCCAATGATTGCTAAATTTTCAATAGCAGGATGTCTATATATTGTATCTTCAACTTTTTTTGAAAAAACCTTGAATCCTGATACGATAATCATGTCTTTTCTTCTACCCACGATTTTTAAGTATCCCTCTTCATCCATTACTGCAATATCACCAGTACGAAGAAAACCATCTTCATTTAAAACTATCTTTGTTTCTTGTGGTTTATTATAATACCCTTGCATTACCTGAGGGCCTCTTACCCATATTTCTCCAGGCTCTCCCAATTGTACTATAGTTTCAATCTCAGGATCCATTATGGTTAACTCCGTATTCATGATTGGTAAACCTATTGAATCCAATTTTTTCTTTCCTTTAGCAGGATTTAATGTAATTATTGGAGAAGTTTCTGTCATTCCATATGCTTCTATTAATTTTCCCTCTCCGATAATTGCTACTAATTGTTTCTTTGATTCTGATGGAAAAGGGGCTGCTGAAGAAATACAATATTCTAAATTGGAGAAATCTATTTTCTTAAATCTTTCATTCTTTAATAACAATTGATAAATCGAGGGGACATTAACAATAAGATTTGGTTTATATTTTTCCAGCATTTTGCTAATATAATTAATATCTTGAGGTTTTGGTATTAATATTTGAGTTTGAGCATTGAAAAGGCAGCTTTCACAGAAGAAAATTCCAGCAATATGAAAAAACGGAAATGCTGAACATGATATTCCTTCACCTTGTTTCCATCCAAACCATTTTTTTACAATCAATAAGTTTGAAACGGAATTGCTATGAGTTAACATTGCTCCTTTAGGTAACGCAGTTGTGCCTCCAGTATATTTAATAAAAGCAAGATCTTCACCATTAACCTCAACATTAACAGGAGTGGTGGGATATTTAATTAAGATCTCTCTATGGAAATTGATAACCTCTTTATCTCGAAGGTATCCTTTCATGCCTTTAGGGATCCTTTTAGATAACTTTCCTAGTGACTTCTTAAACTTAGGCAAGAAATCCCCTAAGTTACATGTTATCACTAATTTTAATTGAGGTAAAGTTGATGCGATTCTTCTGAATTTTTTATAACATAAGGTATCAAGAGTAAAGAGTGATACTTTCTTTCCTGCTTCTGCTATATCACTCAATTTATATTGAATTTGCACCTCGCTAAGAAGCGTGCTCACGCCTGAAACAATACACCCAGCTTTAAGGGATCCCACTAATCCAATGACGTATTCTGGAATATTTGGGAGATTTAATGCAACTACATCGCCTTTATCGAGCCCTTTTTCAATCAACATGTTAGCAAACTGATTTGAATAAAGATCAATGTCTTTAAATGTGATTTCTACACCATAATAAGATAAAGCTACTTTATTTGGAAAATTATCAAAAGATTTCTTGAAAGCTTGAGGTAGTGAACCTATTGATTTCCACTCGGAAGGATCCAAATCCTCCAATCCCTCATCCCAAGATTTTTTCCAAAATCTGTCGCTATAAACTGTCATGTAAAGAGGTTGTTTTTATTTTTCAGCACTAAAAGAAGATCAGTCATGTATAAAATATGGTTTAAACCTTAAAAAATTATTTTTATAATAATAATAAGAAATTTGCTCATTTTTCATTGATTTAAGCATCATTTTTTTTATGCATAAATTTAGTTTTACTTTTACTCACCTCTCTCTGTCCGAGAAAAACATCATTACATTTAAAAGAATCATTATTTCTAAAAAAGAAACATTCAAATTAATCAAGAGATATTGATTGATAGTTAAAAAAAAAATGTCGGTATATTAGAAAATTTTTTCCCTCATTTCATTTTATTGTTGGGGGAAATTAAATCACATAATGATGTTTAACTCGGGGTTCAAGGTTTTTGAAAAAAATACACGCCTTCCACTTGTCTCAAGCGGAGATCCAACATTAGATGAACTTCTATCGGGAGGGTTCCACCGTGATCTAATCTATTTAATATACGGAGACAAAAAGAAAACAACAAATGTCTTATTGACCACCGCAGTGCTTTCTCAACGTTCTTTTAGTAATGGGGGACTAGGAGAGGGTATTCGAGCTTCCTTTATTGATGGAAATAATCGATTCAATCCCTATAATATAAGTAAATATGCCGTTTCACAGAACTTATCCCCTCTAAAAATCTTGGAAAACATAATTGTTGCTCGGGCATTCACGTGGGACCAAATGGTTGAGCTTTTAGAGAACAGGCTCTCTAAACTCACCGATGTCAAAGTAGTATTGATCTCGGGTATTACTAGTCTATTTGAAAGTCACGAGAAACAGATTTTTGAGGACTTATTACGTGCAATAGGGGGAATAAAGAAAATTCTTGAAAAAGTAAGGCCTTTAATAGTATTAACGGCTCCTTTAAACGAATATTCTTCATTCAGACCGAAGGGGGGCAAAATTCTCTCTCATTTTGGAAGCGTGTTGGTAATGATAAACGAAGAAGAGCGTTATACAGAATATGTCCTCGTTCAGCACCCATACTTGCCAGAAAATAGGCTTTTGAAGTGGAAGCCTCGGAAATCAAAAAGATCTTTGTCAAATACTACAAGCAACATGAAACTAGACTGCTGGTTTTAATGTGAAAATGCTCATTTATTAATATGGTTACTGATGAGGGTTTTGATTTCTTTATACTTTCCTAATGCTTTATTTATGTCATTATCGTCTAATGATTCTAATCCTTCCTCATTCAATTTCAAGATTTTTTCCTTGAGAATGTCGAATTTCTCTTTTTCTTCTCTTAGAACAATATCTACTCTCATTTCTTTGAGTAATTGTTCATGATGTTCCTTAATATCGCTTAATCCATGTTCTTGGGAAATTTTAATTATCTCATTGCATTGTGCAACTGCTTCTTCCAATCTATTTTCTTTAAAACATTGTTTAAGTTGATTCTTTAAAGCCTCTATCTCATCATTTACGCCATCTACTAAGTGTCTTGAGGTTTGGATTTCATATAATCGATCTTCCAATTCCGACTTTAAATCTACCATATCATCTATTAAGTCAGAGTTGAGTTCTGCCTTTAGAATGTTAATTGCTTTATTAAATTGAGAGTTTTCTTCAAATTTCTTGCTGTCTTCAATAATTTTTCTTATTCTTTTTTTAAATTTTACAATTTTTTCATATTCTTCATATTTTAATCCTTGAATTAAATTATGTTCAAGTGTACCCCATTTATTTTGATAAATTTCTTTCTGATCCCCTTCTAATTTATAAATATGATCCCAAGCTCTTTCAATTATTAGATCAGCATTATCTATGTCTTTATGTTTTAAGAATTGATAAAATTTTTTTTCAAATTCATCTAATTTCTCTACTTTATTTTTTTGTTCAATTAAATATCCATTCCAAATTTTCTCATCTCTTTCAATACATTCCTTCACAGAAGAAATCTTTAGTAAGTTATAATGAGGTGCATATTTTTGCTTGAATTGTTCCATTAATTCATGAGCTTCAATTATTCTATCAATTTCTACTAATTCATTATATTCCTTCCTTAATTCATTGCCAAGTAACGTAATATCTTGAGGTTTAGTTTTAATTTCTTTCTTTTCAGTTATATTATAAATATAATCCTTTTGTTCATCAATTATATATGGAGAATTAATTTTCTTAGCCAAAACAGATATTTCATTTGATATTTCTAATGCATGTTCAAGATCTCCTTTAGAAATATAACTTGCTTGAATAACTTTTAAACGATCAATTTCTGCTATTATATTGATAATATCTTTGTCATCTACACCTTGAGGCAGTCTTTACATCTCCTCTGTTCATTTACTATATTTCTCTAAAAGGTTTATTATTCTTTCAAAATGTATTAAAGACTCTTGAAACATGCTATTA
This sequence comes from Promethearchaeota archaeon, assembly GCA_048938445.1. GTDB lineage: Archaea > Asgardarchaeota > Lokiarchaeia > Sigyniarchaeales > SOKP01 > FT1-020. The sequence goes on from JBHLME010000042.1 coordinate 11,869, forward strand.
TTTATGGTTTCAATTCCTTTTTTGCTTAAATCCATGATCTGATCTTTTAATTCACGGATTTTTTTTATTTCAATTTTATCATTAATTTCTTTTAAGAATTTTGTATAATTTGTAGCTAATCCTATTTTATTATTATCAATTGAATATTTAATTAGCTCATCACATACTTTTTTTGCTATATCAAAATTCTCACTGTTCATTTCCTCTTGTAATTTATCTTCTAACTCTTTTATTTTATCATCGATTCTTCTTGCATTAGCAAGCTCATCAACAATTTCCTCCTTAATTTTGAAAAATTCCTGTTTTTCTTTAGAGAAAATTATTTCTGGGATTTCGATTACAATTGAATCTATTTTAGTGATAATTTCTTCCAACTCTTCTTTTTTTCTCAACCTTGGAATTTCATCAAATAATTTGTTAACCTTTTCTCGTTTTATTTCAATTTGTTTTTCGATATCTTGATTTATCTTGTTATAATTTTTAATTTTATCATCTTTACCAATATCTTGGGATATTTGAATGATTTTTTTACTAATAGTTAAAGCATCATGCAAGTTGTTTTCATTTTTACTATTTGAAAATTCCTCCTCTAACACTTTCAACTGTTCATTGAATTTTAATATTGCTCCATATTGAGCAATCAATTCCTCTTTTATGCTGTTTAAATTGGAATATTCTTCGGGAAAGTCTTCTTCATATATGTCTTCAATTATAGAATCTATTTTTGCTATACCTTCTTTAAATTTACCCTCTTTTTTTAATTTATTTATGTCTTTTATTAGAGAATCTACAATTTCACTTGTTTCTTCGCGTTCTTTCTTTATTTCTTTGATAATTTCAGAATAATTCTTTACTAACTCACCATTCCCAATTTCTTCTTGGATTTTAATAATTTGTTCACAAAGATTAATTGCTTCTTGAAATTTATGATTTTCTTGGCTTGTTGATAATTTTTCTTCTAAAATCTTTAGTGTTGCGTTAATTTTTATCCGTTTCTCATATTCAATTAATAAATCCACTTTATTCTTGTTTAATTTTGAATACTCTTCAGGAAAGTCTTCTTCATGTATGTCTTCAATAATAGATTCTATTTTTGCAATTCCTTCTTTTAATTTACCCTCATTTTTTAATTTGGTTATTTGTTTAATTAAAGAATCAATATTTTTACGTTCTTCCTCACGTTTTTTCTCAATTTCTTTAATAAGTTCAGAATAGCTCTTTATCGACTCATTTTTCCCCAATTCCTCGTAAATTTTAATTAATTTCTCACACGTATTTATTGCTTCTTGAAATCTATGAATTTCTTGACTTGCGGATATTTTTTCTTCCAAAACTTTTAATTCCGCGTTAATTTTTATTCGTTTCTCTTTTTCATTGAATAATTCTTCTTTTAGGTTATCTAAGATTTTTCTTTGCTCGATAAAATCTGGTCCTTCGATTTCTTCTAACATTGAATTAATTTTTTTAATTCCTTTATCAAAATCTCCTTTTTCTTTAAGAACTAGGATTTCTTTATGTAAGGTTTCAACAATCTCTCGTGTTTCCTCGAGTTCTCTTTCACTATCTTCCAGGATTATAGAATATTTTTCAATTATGTTTAAAATTTTATTTTCTTTTGCAAATTCTAATAATGCCTTACAATTACGAATAGTTTCAGTTAAAAAATTCTTATTTAGAGTATCCTCAATATTTTCTTGGAAAGTAAGAATTTGTTGATTTATTTGTTCTTGCTTTTTATCATGTTCAATTTTTTGTTTTATAAAATCCTGTTTGATTTTATTCCATTTTTGTATTAGATCGTTATCTGATATGGAATCAATTATTTCAATGGCATTCTGTACTATTTCTTCAGATTTAACATAATTTTCTTCTTTAAGAAGAGTTTTGAAATCTTTTTCAAGCATTGAAAGTTTTGTTATTAAGCTTTTCTCTTCTAATTTTGTAGAATGCCAAATATTTTCCTCTTTTAAAAATAATTCTTCAATTATAGGTATAGAGGTTAAATTAACTTCATATTTCTCAATTTCTTTTTTAAAATTATTTACTAATTCATGAGCTTCATTAATTTTATTTTGATTAATGAGGTTTTCAAATTCTTTTTTAATATCGCTTCCCTTTTTTTCAATATCAATGTATATCTTTTTTAATTTCTGTCTTTCTTTTAAATTACTCAATAATTCCTCTTGATCTCCTTGAAGAGATTTATCTTTTATTTCTTTTGATAAATTAATTAGTTGTTCTGAAATTTCTATTGCTTCTTGATACTGTCCTTCTTTGATAAATGCATCCAATTTATCTTTTAATTCACTAATTTCATTAAAGATTGGTTCAATTAATTTTTTTTGAGTTAAGATATGGTCCTCAAATATCTCCTTCTCAAAATCAAAGAGTTCAAAAAATTCAAGAGGTTCTTCACCTGATTCAACGGTGATATTTCTTAATATCCTTAGTTTGGGATATTTTTTTGAGAAAAGTTCTCGAATTTGAGGTATGAAAATTTTTAATGAATTCGTGGCATTTTTACTAACCCATATATACATTCTTTTCGATTTTTTTGAATAGATAGCTAAAATCGTGTATAATGTGAAAAGATCAATGGGATTATCACTTGGTTGCTCTTCAAATGTCCCAGAATAGTTAAGTTTATAGATTTTTATATCGCTTTCAACCATGTGTTTTTTCCTTCCGGGATACTAATTGTTATACATCAAATTTTCAATTTTAATAAATCACTTGCCAAACTTCCTAATTAACAGCCCATCACTAATTTAATAATTAATATTTTAAAAAAAGTTTATTGAATTATATTTATTTTTCCTTTTTCTTATACATGCTCGCATCTTTTTTTTCTAGAGTCAGATCATCCCCACCATACCTAATTTTTCGTGCGTTATAATAAAGATTAGTTTTCTCTTCGCAAATTTTATTCCATTCTACTATTCCATGCTTCTTTATCATCAATAGATTATATACTTTTGAATTATGTGGCAAGAAAATCTCGAAATTGACAATTGGTTGTAGCTTTTTACAAGGAAATTCAACACATTCATAACAAAAATTATATCCCTTACTTGTCACGCACTCATAAGTCTTACATGTGGGAAAATTCTTGACTTGTCCTTTTTGTTCCCGACACCCCTTACAATTATAGGCTTTTACTCCAGGACATTCCTTACAATAAATGCCGCATGACGCGTGGTTCTTGAAATAAAGGTCGAAAGAACAAAAATTTGACATATATTAATATTTAATTAAAGAAATTTAAAATTAATTAAATGTAGAATAATCTGTCATTTGGGGTGAAAATCAGTAAATTCATGTTGAGTCTTCTTTTTAATTGTATCTTGTACTATTCCCCTCAAATCAAATAAAGGTGATATATATCGGTCGAACCGTACCATCATTTCGTCCTGCACTTGAACATGAAATAGAAAGTTGGAAAGATTTTAAAAGAGCACTTAGACCTGAAGATCAAAAAATATTTGATAAATTGATGAATTTTGCGCGAATTCACGCAGATGCCGGGAGCATGAGTGCTCGACCAATGCTTTCTGAAATACTTTTCATCTCATTTGCGATTGAACAAGAAAAAAGAATCAGGAAGCTTGAACAAGAATTATCAGATCTAAAGAAATGAAGAAAGGGATCAATAGAGTGCATCGTCAAGAATTTTTTAATGGCTGGTTGCTAGATGTCTCAACAAGTAGTGAAGGAATGGTTCTTTGGGTAAAGACAGCAAACGAGCAAGAGATCGTGAGAATTATCCAAGATTACGCTCCTGAATTCTTTGCCGTACCTAAAAAAGGAATTGGTAAGGACCTAAAGACATTGAAGCAGATACTTCAATCTCATCAAAATGTAAAAGGAGTTCGAACATGTGAAAAATATATCACTTTAGAAGATCACGAAAAAACCACGATATTTGCTGTTTCAATTATAAAACCATCATTATTCAAGCCGACAATCGAAGAGATCAGTAGGATTGATCTTTTTACGCTCTATAACATCGATCTTCCAATTTCCCAAATGTATTTTTATGAGAATGATCTATTCCCTATGGCTTTTTGTAGGTTTAAGATTATAAATGAAAACAACGAAAAATTGCGACTGGTGTCTCTTGAGTTACACGATGATAATGAAGCATTATTCTATGATTTACCGCCACTTAAGGCAGTATGGTTAGACATTAAAATCCAAATGAAAGGGATTAGAGCCTATTACAATGATCCTCTTTCCCATGTTGAAATTAGCATCGTTGAAAGAGACAAAATTAATAACATCCCAAGAGCAGACGGTCAAAAAACAAGAACGATAGTAATTGATAAAGCTGATGAAGCTGAAAACTTGAGGGAGATCACGAAAATTATTGAAAAACTGGACCCTGACATCATTCTCACTCAAGGGGGGGATGAATTCGTCTTTCCATATTTGGCAGCACGGGCATCTGTAAATGGTGTATCAAATGAACTTTATTTTTCTCGCACGAAAACGCCCTTGAAAAATTGCATCTTTGATCTCTCAGGGGGTTCAGATCATTATATGTCCTATGGAATAATTATGCGTCGTTCAAAAACGCAAGTATATTTTACTGGAAGATTCCATCTTGACACGACAACCTATGGGAGCCTACATTTTAGTGAAGGAAACATACCCGGCGTGATCGAAGTTGCACGAATTTCGCGAGTGCCAATGCAAAGATTATGTCGAGTAACGATAGGGGGGGCCCTCCAATCCATCCAGTTCTATAATTCTTACAAGTTAGATCATTTAGTTCCACCCTTTAAAAAAAGTCCTGAGGGGTTTAGATCGGGAATGGCATTGATTAGAAGCGATCGTGGAGGTCACATTTTTGAACCATTAATGGGCGTGTTTGACCAAGTCGCGGAATTGGACTTCTCTTCGATGTATCCCTCTTTGATGGCTAACTTCAATATTTCCTCTGAGACTATAAATTGCAAGTGCTGTAAGGATGATAATACGGGTATAAAGGTTCCAGGATTAGATTTTCATATCTGCACGAAAAGAGAAGGTATCATTTCAAAATCAATTAAACTCCCTCTGGAAAAGCGACTTAAATACAAGGAGATTGTTCGTAAAACAGGAGATCTTCGATATAAATTCACGGATATTGCCCTTAAGTGGGTTCTAGTGGTCTCTTTTGGATATTTAGGCTTTAGAAACGCACGCTTTGGAAAAATTGAAGCGCACCAAACGGTTTGTGCGTTTGCTCGTGAGTTTCTCATGCGGTCTGCGGAAATTGCTCAAGCCCACGGTTGTAAGATAATTCACGGAATTGTTGATTCGATATGGCTTCAGGACACGAAAGACAGGACTCCTGAAGAATTTGAAAGGGTTACACGACAAATTGCGCATGAAATTACAGAAAAAACAAACATTAACATGAGTTGGGATGGTATGTTTGATTTTATCGTTTTTCTTCCCTCTCAAGCAGAACCAGATGTCCCTACTCTTAATCATTATTGGGGTATTAAAAACGATGGAGGAGTGAAAGTAAGAGGTATCGAAGTGAGACGTAGAGACATACCGCAAATAATTAAACAGGCCCAATATGCGTTTATCAACGTGTTTAAAGGATCAAAAACTGTCGAGGAATTTGTTGAAAAGATACCGGAGGCAAAAAAAGTACTCCAAGACTATGTTGATAAGATAGAAACAGGGGACGTATCAAAAGAAGAACTCTCAATCAAGCAGAAAATTTCCCGAAAACCATCACAATACAAGGTAAATTCATATCAAGCGGTTGCCGCGAGGCAATTAGAACGTTCAGGGGTTGTTGCATCTGCAGGAAAGAATGTTCGCTATATCATCCTTAACGCAGAAGCCGATCCCGATTTTCCAGAAAAAAAAGTAGTCCTTTCAGATCTCTACGATGAAAAAAAGCATCAATATGACAAAAAAAAATACCTTGAGTTGTTAAAAAGAGCATTTGAGAACATTTTTCCCTTTGAGTTTCCTGATCTTGAAGGGTTGCTAAAATCTAACCTTAATCGAAGGTCAACTCAAAAAGATCTTATAAGTTTTTTACCTGAATAATGAAATAAATTAAGTATAAAGCAATTTAATCAATATAATATTTGTTACATGGATTAGATTGTTCAAATTCTTTGAGTGAGGTGAATACCATTTGTCTATATTTATATTTCATAGGATAATTAGCATTTAATTCTAATGATTAATTAAACATTTAACAGCTTCCTCATATAATCCTGTATTAAATTTTTTGATACCAAAAAATTTTTTAAATAATAAAATAAAGAATTTTAATTATGAAGAATCAAGAATCTCCAACTAAATCAAATAATGGGAAGATTACAGCTTCTAGGATAGAAGTCTCTATATTAGGTATGCTCGGAGGATTTATTAGTATAGAACATGGTATCTTTGAGGTGCTACAAGGAAATATTCCCACAAATGGAATACTAATAAATGCTATTGCTCCAGGACATTGGTATTGGAAAGAAGGAGGTGAGCTTGCTATGACATTTATTCCTAACTTTTTAATAACTGGCATAGTTGCTATAATCATTGGAATTTTTACTATAATTTGGTCGATTGGATTTGTTCATAGAAAATTTGGTGCTTTGGGATTGTTTACCCTAACTATATTAACATTATTATTTGGTGGAGGAATTGCTTTTTTTATATTAGGAATTTTAATCTCAATCATCGCAACAAGAATAAATTCATCTCTAATGTGGTGGGAAAATCATTTACCTTCTAAAATAAAGAAATTTTTATCGAAATTATGGTTTCCAATATTTACTGTTTCAGTTATAATATTCATATTTTTAGTTTTAGGAGGGATATTCGGAGTCTGGTTCTTAGATCCAAATAACGCTACAACCTTATTAAGTTATATTGGTTTAATATCAATTGGATTAATTATATTTGCTTTTCTATGTGGCTTTGCATATGATATCAATTAATCCAATAAACAATTCTAAATTCTAATAGGAAAAAAATTAGATTTTAATTTTCCCTTTTTCTCTAAGGGAAATATAAATAAAAATATATTAATTATATGGTTGTCTTATAACAGTTTTCATTTTTTCTGGTTTTGTTTTACGAGGATCACTAAGATAGATTTCATGATGCTTTAGTTTATGTCCATCAAAGGTTCCGCCTTGTTCTTTTATATACTTATGAATTTTTGAGACGGTTGGCCCTTCCTCTGAATAAGGACCAATGTGCATTATTTGAGCAGATTTTCTTTCTTCATATTCCTCAAGACGTAATCTTTTAAGGTTTTCTTTGAGTTCAGGTTTTTTTTCCCCAGTGATTTTAATAGCTTCATTAATCATGTCCTTTGTAATCCATTCTGGTTGCATGATCATCATGGTCCATTTCCATTTGTCTCGATTATTATCAGTAAAATCATCCATGTTATCTGCCCACCAGAGACCTTCTGAAGGTGGCACGACATAATCTTTTCCTTGGTCTTTACTAATGAATTTTGTTTTGAAAGCTACTGGAAATAAAACCTCTAAAGCATCTTGATATTCTTTTGAATCACCAGGAGATCCCTGGCCATCAATCATTAAGAATTGCATCTTAGGGACATCAATCGTTACTACTTCTTTTGAACTAGGTTGATAAAACTCTTTCATGGACTTTTTGAAATCAATTTTAGCAGACATCTATAACACCCCTCTACTTATCGTGGTTGAAAACTTTTAGTTGGACAGTTATCAACATTCGTTGTTGCAGGTACTTCATGTCCAAAGCAATCTCCTTTTGCTTCATCAATTGGTTTGTAAAACTTACAATCTTTACATTGAGCCATTTTTTTCACTTTTTTTTATTTTTTAAATATAATTCATTTTTTATGTTTCTATGATATAATAATAATTTGTGACAATTAATAGATATCCAAAATACAAAAAACTTTTATAATCTGTCACAAACTAGTCACTTAAAGCATGATTAAAAAATGTAATTTCTTACAATGAATAATCAAATATTTTCCTTTCTAAATGAGATTGGATTTTCAGATATTCAAATTAATATCTATAAGTTTCTTCTCATTCATAAATTTGGAACGATTAATGATATAAAAAATGAATTAAATTACAGTTATGCTCAAGTATACAATAATTTACTTTATTTAGAACAGCAAGAATTGATTGAAACTAATCCTAAGACAAAACCTAAACTATATATTCGCAAGAATCCAAAACTCGTGTTAATTCAATTACTTAATAGAAAATATAGAGTATATGAAAATCTTGTTGAAAAGTTGGATAATGAAATTAATATTCAAGAAAGTAAGTTTGGAAGGTGTCTTAAAGATGTTACTTTTTATTATTATTCTGATATTGCTTTAGGAATAGAAAATTTAATCACCATGATTCAAAACAGCGAAAAGGAGATTATCATAACAGCATTACCATTACTACTAGTAAAAAAGTTAGAACTTGCCTTATATAATGCTTTTACTAGGGGGATTGAAATCAAATTATATTTTTCAGAATCCGATTTTGAGTTCCCAATAAATTATTTTAATGAAATAGTTAACATTCTTCATAGGGTAAGAATTCAAATTATAGAAACTAAAGAAAAAACGTGCCAAGTTGTTAGATTTAATGATGATATTGTTAATATGGGAAATATTTTTATAGATGAAATATATTTGAATTCAATTCTCTTTCAAGAAAACGAAACTCTTGCTTTTGATGGGCATTATAATCCAAATATTATTAAACAAGTAAAGAATTACTTGGAACTGAAAACAGTATTGAAAAAAGTCGAAATTGAATATCCAGAATCAATCAAAAACGTGCTAAAAATAATAGAAGACCAAAAGTCAATTAAAACAAGGGATTTAAGTTCTAAATCGAAAATTGGTGGTGCTAAGCTTCGAGAAATTCTTGATTTTTTAATAAAAGAAGGAGCAATCCAAGAAGAACTCATTCAAGGTGAGAGAGCTGGCAGACCAAAACGAGTCTATTCTATGGCAGAGGAAAATCTTTAAAAGTCCTGATTTTTAATTATTATAATATTTGAATGATTTTATTTGTATCTTTAATGCTAATCTCTGAAAATTCAATTTTACCTTCCTTCTTCTGAACAAATGTACTAGCAATCAACCAAATTCTTACAATTTTTTCGGGTGGTACTCCTATCGCTCTTTTATAATCTTCATATAAGTTCCGTTCTTCATTAATCCATTTCCCTAATCCTACTTTTCCAGAGCGAACTACGATATGAGTTTCTCGTTTATTCCATGTGGGAAAAGGGCATCTGTAAAATGTTTCAACGGGCAATTCAGGACTCCAATGGTAAGTAATATCTTGTCCATTATCAAACTCAACAGCCACGCTCAAATAATCGTGGAAAAAAAAGTTATTCTCCGCTTTATCTGATGGTAATTTTTCAATTTTCCACGACCAATGAAATTTTGTCATTGGTTTGAGATCGATATCAACTTCCTTTTGTAAAATTGCACCTTGTCCTCGAGCTGTGCAGCAAATTTTTTTTTCCTTAATGTTATCTGAACATTCCCAAAATACATTACTTTCTCCAACCGACCACAAATAATTCCAATCCCGAGGTCTTTGTATAGGATTTTCAAGAGCCTTTAATTCTGCTTCCAATAAATTTTTATAATCTCCAATGCTTTTTATTTTTTTAAGACCTTTAAGAGGTTCTCCATACCATTTTATGACAAGAATCGAAATTCCTCCCTCAGGTTTGTATACTTTATACATTCGTTCATCCTTAGGATTGGTTTTTCCTTTTTTATCTGCCCAATCTTGTAAATAATTGCCTATATATAGTTTTCCTTGTTCATCTGAAGTAAAAGTAAAACTGTTTCTTGGTCCATTAAATATTTCTCCTTCACTACCAATTCGGAACCATAACTGAAGAAAAGGTTCTAAGAAAAAATTAAATTGTTTCATAAGATAAACCTTACCATGAGAAATAATAGTCATTTTTTCTCCCTTTTTAATATCAATATCCGTTTTTTGCCATGGTAATACATTAGCTGGTAAGTAGATAAAATGGTAGTCTTTCATAATATAAGATTGAGCTTTTTCAAGAGTTTTTGAAAGATTCAAAATAAAATCATTATATTCTTGGTTTTTAACATTCATAATCCCGCTCATTAAATTCCCTTCATGTGGATTTTACTAAAAAATTTATATATAATTTTTTGAAGGAATATATCATATAAAAATGTTATGATGTCATGACACTTTAACAATATTTAAATATTTTTAATCTAAATAATAATTATGGAATCTGAAACTCAAGATGATAAAATCATAAGTGCTTTAATGAAAACCGGATTAAATTATGAGGAATCTCTAGTTTATAAATCATTAATCAATTATGGATATAAGGGGACTACCGTTAGAAAATTAAATAATGCATTACCAATTGAAAGAACAACAATTTATTCTATCCTTAAAAGATTGGTTGAAAAAGGTTATGTTTTGGAATTAAAATCCTCCGAAACATCAAATAAAGTTAAATCATTCATAAGTTTAGAACCATCTAAATTTTTTGAACAAATCTTATTAAAAAAAATAGAAGATCTTAAAAAATTTGAAGAACAACGACTTATCTTCACAGAAACAATGCAAGATTTATACTTAAAGAAGAGATTTATTACTTTTGAAAATCTTGATAAATTTATTCGACCATATCTAGAACCCTTATTGAAAAAAAAATGGGAAGTTTATTCTCAAGTTGTAGAGAAAACCTTTGGAGTTAATATATATGAATATCAAATCAATTCTCCTAGTGCAACTAGAACTATTCCTTATTGCGTTTTCAATGTTTATGATTTCAGTGATAGTTTTATGAAAAATTTTTCACTTTCTGAAAAATTTGAGCTTGATTTAAGTTATTTATCTGATAAATTAATCCTAGAGGATCTTTTAAATGATGCAAACACAAATTTCATTTTTTATTTTTACCTTAAACGAATTAATAAGAGAATAAAGCGAGATGACCTGCTAAATAAATATAATATGCTTGATAACTTTCGAATAAGAGAAATAAAGGAAAAACTTTTAGGAAAACATTATCCTTCTTTAAAATTCGAAGCAATTCCCAAAAAGGGCACGAATTATTATGAACTTATGAATATAGTGCTCATTCCATTAAATAATAAGTTATTTAGTTTATGGGCAGAATCTATTGACCTTATGAAAGCAATGTATGAGTGTATATTGAAAATCGAAAAAATAAATTAAAGAAGATAAAAAAAAATTATGGAATTATATATAATCCAAAAAAGTCAAAGCAAATTAGCACGACAAATATAATCTCTATTATTGCCCAAATAGTACGTTTCAAGTTTCCTAAGGGTGATCCCGAACTAATAATGTTATATGTTAACATAACAATCAATGTAATGGCGATAAATACTATAGGTAATAATAAAGCAATTAACGTTCCGTTAAGATATTCCATTAAGTATGAATATCCTAGAAGTGAAAATCCACAGACTACTAAAGTAAAACCAAAACCGAAGGAATATTCTGCTAAAGTTATAAATTTATTGATTTTAATTTCAGGAGTTTTCCCAGATCTTGCTTCAAAATTCGCTCTCGAATTCGTAGATACGGAATTTACGAAAAATATGAAAGAAATCATCAAAAAAAATGTTGCTGTTCCAATACCTCTATATCCTCCCATTGAGTAATTAGGTGGTCGTTGCCAGATTAATGCAAGAATAGTCAAGACCGCACCAATCATGACTGTACTGAGAGTTATCCAATCTTTAACATTTAATTGTTCAGATTCTGCCATTTTTAACACTTTAATGTTTTAATGAATTTCTTAATTACGGATTCTAATATAAAGGTTTTGCTATAATAAATCGTAAAAAAGATTAAGTCATAAAATATGTTTTGTCGGTAGAATTGGAGGCAATTTTTTTACTCAATAATAATATTCGTTGAGTAATTATTCAATTTCGTGTTATTGGAACGAAATAAAGCTCCAAAAACATAATCGTTTATATTAAAATTTTAATGTTTTTTTTAGAGTTTAGAAATTTTACACTCTGTTTGAATTTATTTTCATGAAAGGTTGAGGTATAATTATGTCTAAAGCAATGCAAATTAAATCAAGATCCTATTATGATTGGAATCAACAATTTTTAAATTCAAATTCTCAAGAAATAATTCAAGGATTTAATGTTTATGAAGAAAATAAAATGAATTCGTTAGGAATTTCCAAGGATCATTTTAAAGATTTTCTGAAAGAATGGAAAGAAAAAAATCTTTAAAACTTACATCAAGCTTATTTATTCCTCCATTTAATTATATTTTTCCTTTCAAATTGTTATTGAATTAAAAATTTCAATGCCTAAGTAAACACCTAGAATAATTGCAATTATTAGGATAATTATAAAAAAAAGAGTTGTCCAAAATCTATATCTAACTGATAATTTACCTAATTTTTCTAAACGATAAATATATATCAAAATAAGCGCTCCAAAAATTACGGCACTTACGAGTAGAACGAAGAATGAGAGTAAAAGATTAAATGTATCACTAATAATTTGTGGAACACCTAATATATAATATAGTAAGGTAATAGTAAGACTAAACCACATGATACTATAGAATCCGAATCTCCACCAGAATTGTTTTTTAGGATCTTGATCTTCCCTTGCTGGAGATATAAAATATAATAAAAAAGCAAGTAAAGCAGCACTAAGTGGTAATGAGTGATACCATAACCAATTAAGAAAGGTGAATAAAAATAAAAATAAGACCGCAAATGCTATGATTGCAAATATAGCATATATTATCTTAAAATATTTTTTAAGGAATAAAACAATTTTATGATAAGCATTAATCAGTGCTTGTTTTATATTACTTATGAAGGTAATTAATGCTAATACGAATATTTGCCATTTCTGAATGATAATTATAATAAAATTTCTAAATAAATTTATCAATTCTTCAAGCATGAAAATAAATGGGAACATTAAAAGGAAAAAAATAACAATTCCAATGGATAAAAAGATATTACTGAATCCAAATAATAGAGCAAGGCTTGATGATGAGGTTATCCCTAACCAATATATAAAAGCTGTAAGATGTCGAACTTTAAAGGGATTCAATACTATACCGAGAAAGATGAGAAATACTAATGTAGATATGCTTAAAATCGTACCTATATTAAAGGTTGGATTGATAGGTTGAACAAATAATTGAAGTAATACAAAAATATCAATTGAAACAATAATCCCAATTATTAAAAAAGAACTAGAACGTATAATATTCCTAATTTTTATTTTTAAAACTTCTAGATATTTATCAATAATTAACAAGTTATAAAGGATTATAAATGATAAAAGAAACAAGTTTAAGATGATAAATGGATTTAAAGTTGAAAAAAATAACGGCCAAGTGGTAAAATCAATATATAATGATAATAAAATACTTGATCGAATCTTTTTCTTATTGTCCTGAACATATTTCACGAATCTAAGAAGTTTTACCAAGTATGCTATTTCAAGTGTAAAGGTGAACCATAATAAGGGAACTATTGTGATAAAAACATCGATTAAAAATGTAAAGTAAAAAAAGGACAAATAAATCATTGAAAATATCATTAATAAAATCCAAGAACCGATTTCAAAGAAATTTGACACTTTTCCAAGAAATTTAAAAAGATAATAATCTAGTTTCATTAAACCATGAATGATTATGCTCATGCATAATAAGATAAATGTCCAATTTACATTTCCTAGTATTAATGCATGAACTATAAAGGACAATAGTGTTATATAGAATAAATCACCAATGATATTTTGTGCTCTTATCCTTTGGTTCATTATTTTACTTGCTTTTTCCTCATCACTTTCATTTCCATCGATAAAACTATTACGGGTACAAAAGACTGAATAATTTGAATAAAATTGCATAATATTGAAAATTAGAAAAGCTAAACTAAGAAAGATTTGGTAAATAGGTATTAATAAGACTAGTAGCATGAAAGCTAATATAGAGATTATGATATAACATAAAGTTTGAATAAGATACATGTATTTCCTGTTAAATTTCTTTAAAATTATCAATTCTATGCTAATTATCAAAAATAACACTACCTGTGAAATCATGAGACTTTCAAAAAATCCTAAGAAGAGATAAGATAATCCAAAAAAGAGGAGTGAAACTTCAAAATATATTATGAGATAAAGTATGCTAAATACTTTTTGTTTGAGCACCAGACTTTTTTGATCTGACCGAATTGCATTGTATAAATAGAAAGGATAAAATGAAAGTATGGTTTCTATTAATATTATTAAAAATAAGGCAAATAGAGTAAGTAGATTATACAAGGATAATGCAATTATAAGAAATATCGCAAAAAATATTTGAAAAATCGTGTAAAACAATAATAAAATAATATTCTTTTGTTTAATCTTTTCCATTCTATTCAAAACTCGATACGTAAAATATATTATTAGATTTAAAAGAAACATTAAAAATGAAAAGATAGTTGGGAGTAAAAAGAATGAAGGAACGCCAATTAATAAATTAAAAAGATTTACTGTTAAATTTGTAAAAATTGAGGAGATATATCCACAACCTATGATAAAAATTAGATTAAATAAAATATTATTTATTAAAGCTCTTATTGAAAGGGATTTTTCACTTTTTAATCCACCATATAATTTTATTAGCGATGAAAATGCGTAAATTGTATAAAATTGCATTGATAGAAAAAAACCCAATATCAACCAAGAAAAATCCTGTGAAATTTTAACAAGAATATAATTTAGATATAATGAAATAATTATGGAATCCGTTAAATAAGCGATAGCATTAATCGAATACATTTGTTTTCTATTGACTTTTCTTACTAACAAAATATCTAAAAATGTTAGAAAGATCAGGACTGTTAGCGATATAATAATACCTTCAAAAATACCGATGAATTGAAAACTTGGAATGAAAAATATAATGCTTACTTCAATATATAAGGAGAAATAAAAAAATGGATTTAATCTATCAAAATAATCAAATAAATAAAAATTTCCAATGACCAATTTATCTTTTGAAATCTCTGCATATTTTATACTTAGAATGTGTAAGATTGAAAAACATGTTAAAAACTCAAGTATTTTATATTCAATGGTTACGGGTGTCATGAATGAAATCAATAATGGTATCAAAACGGAATTAAGCAAGAAAGAACCAAAATTATGGAAATTAATTATATTTTTATTCTTAAAGAACTTCTTTAATCCTTGTTGTCTAGATTCTCCATAAAGAGAATTGAATATATTCACGAGAATTTGAAAAATTCCTATATATACAATGATAAAAATTAAAACCGATACTTGTTGGAATATTTCAATTAAAAGAAGAGCCTCTTGAATTATGAAAACAATTGGGAGGGGAAAGAAATACCATAATAAATATCTATATTTTTCAGACCAGAAATATGCGAAAGTAATGTTTATCGCACAAAATATTGCCCAATTAATAAAAATCAGAGAAGAAATCATTTGATAGCATAATGAGTAAACTGCCCAAGCAGTTCCAAATGCCATGATTACCCAAGGAATTGTTTTATTTATTTTCCGTATCAACATGTTGTAATGATTAAAAACAAATAATGAACCTCCAAAAACAGCTATCGCTAAAAATATAGCAAAAAACAATAATTCTGGAATGATACTAAAAGTATTATAGGTTAATGATGAAAAATTAAAAATTAATAATAGGGAAATAGCGAGATGAATATATTTTTTTGGATCAGTTTTCTCAAATTTCAGATATTTTGATGAAAACAAACTAAAAGCTATAATTATACAGGATATATTAATTGAGATGGGCAAATTGTAAAATATAAAATAAAAAATAAACATGATTAATGAAAAGATTCCCATTAACAATGTAATATAAGAGAGTACCATGTATAACAACTTATTTTTTATATTGGGAAAATATGAATATATCATGAAGAATATACTTCCAATAATTACTCCAACTGAAATGATTATTAAAGGGTGAGTTCCATTATAAAATAAAACGACGATAAAGAAAGAAATATTGATTATAGCTAAAACCCACCACATTATAGAAACAATCAACCAACGTGTCAATTTGTATAAAACGGGCATTACTAATATTACAGCGATGAGAACAAAAGATAACAGGGTCAAAACATTTCTTTGAATTTCATCTAAAAAGGGATTTAAAATAAATAGGTTTTGACAAATCCAAAAAACTAGAAATAGACTTTCAAACCATACAAATAAGAGACAATGGTAGAAATATTTCTTTATTTTTGTATATAAAATGGGTATGTATAATAATGTAATAATGGTCATCGTGAGGATGATTGATCCTGTAAGATTTGTATTGATTCCAAATACATTGATTGCATTTGTTATAACATCAATGCCAGCAAATCCTTGATAAATAAAAAATACATTTATGATAGGTAAGAAAATCCACATCCACCATCCTGTTTCCCAAATTACTTTCGAAAATTTCCATTTGTATACTCCAACAGATAAATAGAACAAAAAAATTCCAAGATTTAAAGCAATCACAAGTGAAACTTGCCATCCCAATGGAATTGGAGAATATGTCGATAAAATGAGACCAATAAAGGTTGGCATTGAAATTATAAGCGATAATAAAACAGGATAAAATGCTTTTTGCCTTATTTTATCTTTCAAATCCCTGTAAAGGTAAATAAATGCAATATCCGTCATGCTCAAGGTTAATGTAAAAGTTAAAAGTGGATTGAATAATGAATACATTGGATTAATGAAGAATATTCTATAAGATAGATAACTAAATACATCAAAAATCAATAAAAGAATACAAGGCCTTATCAACCACTTATATCTTTTATCTTTTCTTCTGTATAATGTAATTCCTGAAAATAATAAAAATATGAATAGAAAAATTGTTATATTATAAATAATTAGAATATTTGTATAGATTTCTATAAAAACAGAAGCCCAAATCGAGCACGTGGTGTATAATAAAATCAAGTCTAAATCATTTCGCCTTTTTAAGTTGGTAATAACTGAAAATGAGATTATACCAATCAGAGAAGTTAGGAATATTATAAAATAAAATCCAATTGGAATGTAGGGTATTGTTGAAATTTGTAAGTAGATTTCTAATAGAGTAAGAATATCAATACAAGTAATTAAAGAAAGAGACATATAGATTAGAACCCTATTAATAATAGTTCTACTTCTATTTAATATAAAATGGATATAAACTATAAATAAAAGAAATGGAGATATTTCAGGAATAATATATAGCAGTCCAATAGTAAGAATAATATTTGAAAGAAAAAAACCATATAACTGTAAAATTGAATCGGTTTCGATAATATATTTAAAATTTAACATAAAGAAATTAAAAATCAAGAACAAATTACATGAAATGAGAATAGTTAAAACTAATGGATAAATTAAGAAGTAATTAATATTACTAATAAAATAACCAAAAAGTCCGATATAGAAAATTGTTAAAAAAAATTCGAATATGATTAATTCTAGGATCTTAATAATTCTTTCCTTATCCTTTGGTAGCAGTTCTAGTTTTCTCAAGTAATATCTGGTTATAGGGGTTAATAATGTAATTCCCACTATTGAGAAAGAAATTGTATGAAAAAGAGATAAATTTAATGGAAATAGACCCAAAAGCAGAAAGATGTTTATTTTTATGAATACCCAAGAAATCAATTGAATCCAATTTTTGAGCTTTGGAACGTCTTTGGATAATACTAAACCACTAATCATGAGGATATAAAATGAAGTTAGGATTAATGAAATTAAAAAGTAAGAAGTTAGGCTTAAGATATATAAAATTAGATATGAATAATAAAAGACACATGTAATGCTAAAAGTAAATAAGACTAATACTTGAATTTTATTCGGTAATCTTGATTCGCTGCTTGTTTTCTTATAAATATATTGAATGAGTGAAAGTATACCTAATAATATGACTAAAGTACTATTTATTGTATTCATAACTAAAAAATGGTCTAATAATAAGCCTAAAAACACTAATTCCATGGAAATCATTGTTGGAATGAGTAAAAAAAGTCCTAATATTACCCAACTATTTCCAATAATTATGTATTTTAAAACCTTTTGATTAAATATTCCTCTTTTGTAAGAAAGGAAACTTGGTAAGTAGTAAAAAATAGAAGTTAAAAAAAGGGGTAATATAGTTTTAATGACTGTAGCTCCAAGAAAGAGATATGAATAGAAAAATATTGCTGTTATTCCAAAAGGTAATAATACTAAAACTTGTACTCTATTAATTAAATTTATTATCTTCTTATTGATATTAATTTTTCTGCTAATGAATTGAAGGTATGAAAGAATTCCAAGTAAGAGTAATAATGTTAAATTCATAATATTCATAATACCATAATTAAAGACTTCAATAGCTATTATCGAAGGAATGAGAAGAATAAAACTCGATAAAAATAGACTATTTATCAACAATATTTTTCTCATAAAACTTTCTTTATACTTTATTTTTAACAAGTACACAATTGGTAGATAAAGGATTAAGCAAAAAAGAGAAGTTGGAATAATCAAGATATATAAAGTATTAAAAGTCGCCATAAAAGTATAATATCCAACGATTATTGGTGCGATAAATAAAGTCAAAAACGTAATGACTTTAGTAAGTAATTCTGAAAACATTCTTTGCTTATATGACAATAAGTTTACAAGTATGCATGATATAATCAGAGAGATATATGTAGAAAGAACATTATTATCTAAAGGAGTAAGTATCTTGATTAAGAGTATTGTAGAAAAGAATAGAAAGGATAATAAAATTAGTCCAATAAATATTATATAAGAATTTATTGCTGTATATTTAACATAATTATCATCTTTTATTTTTCCAAGCAATTTACCAAATTTAAGTTGTAAATTAAATAAAATAAAAAAGATTATCACGTCTAATAATATCCAAAATAACAATCCTGTCAGGTTATTAATGATAAAAATAATGTTAAGTGAAAGAATTGTTAAAACTTGAAAATAACACGTATAATAACAAGTTACTATAAAAAATTGGCTTGAAAAAACTTTAGAGAGATAATTTAAATATAAAAAAACGAAAAAGAACAACGGAGTAATTGTTATTGAAATGATTAAAATAGATATAATAACATTCAAATTATGAACAATGGAGACTCTTAGATTAAATAAAGCAATAATAGCTATAAAAAGACTTAAAAATGTTAAAATCACGCTATAATTAAAACTTTTAAGGTTTTTACCACGAAATTTTCGTGTATATAATAAATATAAAGATAATAAAAATGCACCAGCGATTATTATTATATTTAATAAGATTAAAGAAAACAAATCTGATAAAAACATGCCTGTAGGGATGAAAAGATTATTGATGATAATTGGATAATATACAAATCCATAACCAATCATGAGATATGACCCTACAGCCATTAGATTTTGTATTAATATGACATTTTCTTTTTTAAAATACCCTATTCTGGCATAGAATTCCAAAATAAATAGAAAGGAAATGAAAAAGATAATAAATTGAACACTCAATATTAAACTTGAAAATAGGCCAAAACAAATAGAAGTCAAAAGTGCGATTGTATTAATAATTGAAACATATCGATGTTCATTATTTCGAATGTAGCCCAATTTTACTTCATAGAGAGATAATAAATAAAAAAGTGGTGTAATCAATGCAATTTGAATGATTATAAATATTAGATTTTGTAAAAGTGCTAATATGAAAAATGCAAAAATTAAATAGGAAATAATGAAGATTGTTGAAAAATAAGAGTTTAATTTCTTGTATTTAATTAATTTCTTATCAATATCTTCTTTTATATACTTAGATTTATCAATATTGATGATATTACTTATAATTGTATTGAAATGGAAAAAGAGGTATAATCTAATTTTCAGATAAAAAGTCAGAATTATGACTATTAAAAAAGAAATATAAAGTAAAGTGTAAAAATCAAAAAGTGGAATTAATGTGATTATAGGGAGCATAAGAATTAAGCAACATGATAAACTCACGATTAAAATAGTGAATTTCTGCTTAAATTTTATTAAATCAACTAAAAAGCTTTTTTTATTTCTAATAGCTTCCTTGATATCCTTACGATTCTTTTTAGTGTATAAAACTGAGAAAAAATAGAAAACGGGATTAATTATTAATAAAATGATATAAGAGAAAGTGATATATGATATGATTATGAGAAAGATGATACTAATTAAATAATTAAAAATTATGACAAGATTATTTATTTGTTTAATAGAAAGCTTAAAACTCAGAGCCATCCTAAATTTACCTTCAGAAAGGTCAAAAATATCAATTGGTTTATAGTAATAATAAAAAAAGATGGGAAGATAAAGAATTATAAAGGATAATAATGGAAATAGGCTAAAAATAGGAAATTCTGTAAAAAATAAAGTAATTACATCACTTATAAGCGGAATTATCAATGAAAAACTTGAAATTAAGAAAAGGATATTTAACCTAGTAATTAAATTATTTTCCTGATTTAAAAAGTATGGATTGTTACGATATTTATCACATATTTTATAAAGGAATAGAGCTACAAAAAAATACATGATGAGTCCAAAAGCAAAGGATACATATACATTTATAACAATGCTTTGGCAAATAAAGCCTGATACAATAGCTGCTAAAACTGGTATTGCAAATAAACAAAGCGAAAACCAAAATAATTTCCAGATAAATTCCGTTCTCTTTTGATATTTTCCTTCATCATTATAGAATGTATTTTTCATTCAGATTTCACCCATAATTAAATAAGGAAAATGAACCTATTAAAGAGATCTAAGAGACTCTTAATATATAAAGCAATAGTAGTCCAATTTTTGTTTTTATAGTCATGTAATATAAATCTATATGATTAACATTATTATACGTATGATTTGGTTTTAAATATTTTGAATTTTATTTAAAAAAATTACGAGATATTTAGCAATAGTTGCCTTTTCGATACTTTTTTATTTAATGAACATCTATCATTAATTAATAATGGTCTTTCGTAATAATACTTCTAAAAACACTTGGTTTGCACGCGTATTAGGTGTAGTGTTAGTATTAGTAGTAGTATTATTACTCTGAGCGAGTAAATCCTAATGACCTTTTTCTTATAAAATACTCACGGATTTGCTTGCTGGTGTGAAACATTATATTAAAGAGGTCATGATTTTTTACTGCATAGAGATCAAGAATAAAAATGGAGGTAAAAATAGAGCATGACAGCAATCGTTAAAGAAGAGAAGAAAATTATTGCCCAAAATGAATTTGATATTACAATCATAAATATGATGGATGTCAGTAAGTTTCCCATGCCCGCAGAAATGTTTATTTCTGAAAAGGATATCGCATGGTAAGAATTAAAAAATATATTGGCATTTACTAATCAATTACAGTCAATAAATTAAAGTATTAATGTAATTATAATTATCAAGTATTCAGATTTTAAAAATATTAAAATTTAGGGCTATAATACTAAAGTATCACAACTTTTATATATTCATTTCAGTAATAATTTTACAGATTAAAACTAATTACTTTTTTCAAACATAATAAATATAGAGGTGCATTAGAAAATGGAAAATTTATCAACAGATTTCTTTAAAAAAGATGAAGGTGATGGAGATGCTGAAAAAGAATCTCTAGAACAAATTAACGATGAATTAATATTAGAAAGATCAAGTAAAGAATTCAAACCTTCGGGACTTTACACGCAAATCGAAGATGAAATAAAGATGTCACGCCTCAGAAAAAAGTATCGAAAATTTTCTCCTTAAATCTCTTTTTCATTAGGAGATATTTAAAAGAATATGTTATTTTAACATGATAAATCTTAACCCTCTTCAAATATAAAATTGAAATCATGTTAAAGAAAATTATGTCGGATCTGTTAATTCATAAAGTATTGAATTCAGAAAAGAATTTTCAGGAATTAAAATTAAAAAATGCTAATTATAATACCCTCAAATCGTATAATAACAAGATATATACAGGGATGTCGATCGGAGGTTCGCACCAATGGAATTATAATAATGGTAAATGGTTTGAGATTAAAAAAACACCTGATAAATGGGTGTTTTCTTTTAATAGCGTGAAAACTCGTTTAAATGCTGCACCTGTTAA
>JBHLME010000165.1:0-8031 GCA_048938445.1 Promethearchaeota archaeon
AACTGAAGAAAATGGTTGTATTTGTTATATTTATTGTTTAGATATCTTTTTCTAGACTATGATTTAAATAAGACATAATAAATTAAGAGATTGAACTACATACAATAAGTTATTTGATTTTTATTAGAAAAAGTAAAACCTTTAAGATAGATTAATTATCATCTAAATTTTGAGCTTCAAGGATGAGTCTCGCTTCATACAAATTCAGCTTTTTTCCAGCCTTTTTCTTTTCTAAGGCAGTTGCTAATTTTTCTTTCTTTACTTTCTCAAGTAATTCTGCTTCCTTTTCTTTTTTGTATTTGGGTCTTATTTTCTTTGGTTTCTTGTTTGATTTACCTTGATATTTTGGAGATGGTTTACCTTTTGAAAGTTTCTTTCTTTGATTCATTAGCTCCAAAAATTTTTCATGATAATTGTCTGCTGCTTGTTTATTTCTTATGAGCTCTTCTTCCATTTTTTTCTTCTTTTCTTTTGATTCAGTTACTTTATCATATACTTCAAGCATTTTAGCATGATTATCCTGTGATTTGTTCGACCACTTTGTTAGTTGCTCATAAATCTTGTTTAAATTAATTTTCACTATTTCAATTTTTCTTTCAAGTTTTAGTATTTCATCTGCGTTTTGATCTTCCAAAATTTTTTGTTTTTCTTCGGCAAGTTCCCTAATAGTATCAATAATACTATTTTCTTCAGTAATATCTAGATTTTCAGTCTCGATTTTCCTTTCTAAAAGATCTATTTTTCGATTTATTTGTTTTAAATCGCCATATTTTAGGTTATCAGAGTTTTGTTTTTGAAGTTTTTTTCTCTCATCTATCAAATTATCTAAAAGATTTTTATATTCAATCTTTTTATCCTTGAGTTTCTTTACTTTTTCGTTCCAATAATCTCGTTTTTTCTTATGTTCATCTTTAGCAATCCTTAAATACTCGTTTATTCTAGATTCTATTTCTTGTAACCTATTTATATAATCTTTAGTCTTTTTATTGAGTTCATCTCTTTTTTCTCTATAAAGTTCAATCTGATCTTGAATTTCTTTTAATTTAAAAGAGGGTTGTGGATTATTGGTCGTCTCATTACTCATAGATTAATTCCTTAAACAATAATTATAAAAAGTAACTTTTTTCAGAATTTATTCTTAACTTGTGGAATTCTTAATTTTTTAAATATTTTTTGGGTTTACAATATCAAATAATTACATTTCAAATTATATAAATAGCTAAAACAATTATTTTTACTTATAAATGAATGCTGAATTGATACAAGAGAATGATTTAGTATTTTTGGTCTTCGATAATCGAAGAAGATGGTTATTGCAGGTAAAACCAGGTGAATCTTTTCATACCCATAGAGGAATCATTGAACATGATGAGATTATTGGAAAATCTTTTGGGTCAGTCATTTTTTCAAAACCATATGAGAGTCAAGGATATAAGTTTTATATTTTAAAACCACTTCCTTCTGATTATGTTTTATATATGGGGAGAAAAACGCAAATTATTTATCCTGAAGACGCAGGATTAATTTTACTCTATTCTGGAATAGGTCCTGGGAGTGTTGTTATTGAAGCAGGTACAGGATCAGGTGCCTTGACGTGTATTTTGGGGAATTTTGTGCGCCCTAACGGACACGTGTATTCTTATGACATCAGAGAAAAATCACTCAATAGAGCAAGAAAGAATTTAGAAAGAGTTAAACTTCAAGATGTTGTTACCATACAATATGGAGATATTTTAAATTCAGATCTAGATCATTCAAATGTAGATTCAATTATATTAGACATGCCTCAACCTTGGGAAGCCGTGGAGAAAGTCAAAAATTATTTAAAATTAAGTGGTGTTTTAGTATCTTTTTCACCTACTATAGAACAAGTAAAAAAAACAACATTTTCTTTGAGAAGATATGGCTTTATTGAAATTAATTCCTGCGAACTTATAAAAAGAACTTTGCAAGTAAAAGAAAACGCCACTCGTCCGGAAGTAAGAATGATAGGACATACGGGGTATATCACCTTTGGCCGTAAAATCAATGATAAGAGTAATCCTTATAGGGAAAAAAAGCCAGAAAAGGAAGAATTTATTAGTTTAGAAGGCATGCCCTTGAGAAAATAGTGTTTTTATTAGATATATTAAAATCCTTTCATTTGTACTCCTGTTCGCATTTCTTTTTTCTTCTTGTACCTTTCTGTATTAAAGAAATGATTTTTTTTATCCGGAGTTATACTTAAATATTTTCTTAATATATCTTCAACATACTCTTTTGTTGCATTATCTCTAGTTATATTTCGGGGATCATCGAAATATTTGATAATTTCCTTATTTTTTGCATTTTCAGGTAATCCTAGGTTTTTTAATGGAATATGAACGGAATGTAAATACCATCCGGGAGTTTTTCCATCATGAGCCATAATTTTTAAAATATTTGAAGCATCTTTTTTAATTTTTATATCAATAAGTTTATGACCTGGTCTAATGATGATAGTAGCATATTCTGGAATTTGGTTTTTAGAGTTGTGAATCTTTTTATAAAATTCTTTTACCTTTTCACTCATATTTACTTTTAAGATTGATTCTTCTAATGTTATAGGAAAAATAATTAAAATTAATAAATAAACTTATTATTTTACTAAAAATTCTTGCTAACAATGAAATTAAAATGTAGTAATTGATTTTAATTAAAATATATTTAGAACCATGACGATAGTTTATAAATCCATCGAACTAAGAACTAATGCATTTTGTGATATCATAAACATTACTGATAAAGTTCAAAATGCAATTAGAGAGAGCAATATAAATAATGGCATTGTAAACATCCACGTTGGGGGATCTACGGGTGCTATATCCACGACAGAATATGAACCAGGACTTGTTAAAAACGATATCGAAGAATTTCTTGAAAAGATAATTCCTTATAATGAGAATTATAAACATCATCGAACGTGGGGTGACCATAATGGTGCAGGTCATTTAAGAAGCTTTTTAATAAAAACTTCTCAAACATTTCCTTTCAAGAATAGAAAATTGTTGCTTGGAACATGGGAACAAGTTATATTTTGCGAATTTGATGAAAAAAAGAGGCATAGGGAAATAACTCTAACAATTATTGGAGATTAATTTCTTTTTCTTTTAATTATCTAATTTTAATTGTATGTACTATAATTGTCAAGTGAAAGCGTGAAATATAATATAATTAATTGACAGAAATTAATAGAATATTTGTTGTTCTATTATAGATTTAAAAGAAAAAAAATAACTTTGGAAAAACATACTTAATTTATAAAAAAAAATAAATGTGTTATTTGGTGTTTTCAAGATAGCTATTAATTTGGTCAATAATTTTTCCGTATGTCCCTCTTCTACGGATTTCTTCAAATTTTTCTCTTAATTCTCTGACGGCTAAATCACATTCCTGTAATTTCTTTTTAAATGAAGGGAGCTTTTTTTTGAAATCTTCAATTCTTTTCAGCTTTATCTGATAATCTAAGTTTTCAAAAAATCTATTTTTAAGTTCAATCATTTATCTCAACTTTTTCTTAATCATCATGTATGTTTAAGTAGAGATTGAAAATGAAAGTTAAAAAAAAGGTGTGTCATAAGTATATTATCAAGGGATTATTTTCCCCATAAAGGATATCAGTATAACCTTTTAGAGTAATAATCCATAAATAGTCATAAAAAAGGTAAAATGATTATTTATATAACCTATTTTCTTATACTATATAAGGTGTTATTATGGGAAATAAATATGGTTATTATATAATACCGAAACCTTTAGATGAAGTTTGGAATCGAACTTTGTTTTTCTGGGAGAATAACCATGGAAATGTAAAATTTGAACAATATTCAAAAAATGGACTTTTTCGTTCAATGATTGTCAAACATAACATTACGGCGTTTTCTTGGGGTGAAACTTATAAAATGAATTTTGGTTTCAATCCAAATGATTCAATGACTTATGTGAGCGTAGAAATCAGTTTAGAATTTGGATATGGTTTACAATGGTTGAAACCACAAAATTTAATGAAAAAATGGGCATCTAAATTTGGTTTACCTCCCTTAAAATTGATAAGAACAATCGATAACAATTTCTTTAATATCTTAACAGAAATTCAATACTTTAATACAAAACAACCACTAAATAATCTATCAAAAAAATATTGTCCAGAATGTGGGCGTGAAAACAATCAAACTAATAACTATTGTATAGAGTGTGGTAATAATTTAAAGGATTAACATTTTCATAATTCATTCAAATGAAATATTTAATCTACCATACGATCTTAATCAATTCATTATTGATTAATAATTAGATTTATCATCTAGATTAAAGAAAATAAACATTTAAATTTATGAAATTCGAAAAAGTATATAATTGTTATTTATCATATTATGGGTATAAAATCAAAAATATATTAGATGTGAATTAAATGGATACGTCATTAAAAATCATCCTTTCTGGGTTGGATTTCGCAGGTAAGACTAGTATTCTAACTGCTCTTGATAAAAAATTTGATTTTGAGAAATATATCGCGGAATTAAAGCCAACAATTAAAGTAGAATACAATAAAAGGAATTTTCTTGGCTACACCATATATATTTGGGATATGGGTGGTCAAGAGCGTTATAGAAACTTGTATGAAAAGAATAAAGAGGCATACTTTTCAGATACTAACTTGCTTTTATACGTGATTGATATACAAGACCAAGAACGATTTGAATTGTCTTTAGAGTATTTAGACATGATACTTTCATATTTTAAAGAGGGACGGGTGGATGTACCTCTTATTTTGACCTTTCATAAATTCGATCCAATATTGCGAGGAGATGAAGATTTAAATGAACGAATAGTAGAATTAAGAGAATTAATTTTCAAAAAATATCCTGACGTTAAAATTTTATTCCAACAAACTTCTATATACGATATCATTAGCATTGTCCAGTTGATCTCTTACGCACTTTCTATATTTGATAAACAATTTTTTGAACTATCCCACCTCCTTGAAACCTATTTAGAGGAGTTCAATTGTTATTCCCTCATACTATTTGATGAGAATGGAATCATTGTAAGTGAATTTTATTCCGAAGAGATTAATGCAGATTCATATATTGTCCTTTTAGAATCTATAAAAGAACATCTTTATCTCCTCAAACGAATGCAAGAGGAGAAGTATGAATCGCAATACGATTTCACATCAGTCGAAGATTCTCTCTTGTCATACCTACATAAAATAACGATTAAGGATGAGAATTATTATATCTCGGTACTCGTTAAGGAGAAAGATAAAGATCCTTTGTTAAATAATTTTTCAGACTTTTTAGGGGAGATTGAAAAAATTATGAATGCAATGCATTAAATCATTCTATATCTAATATTTCTCTTGCTTTATCAATTAATTTTTCCTTTTTTAATCTGTGATCTTCAATAAATTTTAAAACTCTTTCAATACATGTTTTTTTATGGTCGCCACACATTAATTCACCCCTAATACATCCTTCAAACTCCTCAGCTAGTATTTGATCATCTGGTTCAAAATGATACATTAAAATCTTATAAATCATGCATTTTTGAGGCTCACCGCCTAATTCTTGCTGTTCTTTTTTATTTTTTCTCCCACCTGTGAATGCCCCCTTTAATTTTTTTTCAATAGATTCAATATCCTCATTAAAAGTAAAATAGCTATTCGGATTTCTCTTGGACATTTTATCTGAACCATCTAATCCAGGTAATAATCGGTGATAAGTAGCTCCAGGTTTGAAAAATGATTTATAATACCTTTCAGTCAAGTCTCTAGTTAATCTTAAATGAGGGTCTTGATCTATTCCAACAGGAACTATTGTCGGTTGAGGCCCATCCATTACTTGCGGTAAAACAATATCTCCGACTTGTATTAATGCTGCTAAATATAAACCAAATGGTTTTTCACCATAAATAGCATTTACCATGCTTTGAGTTACTAACCTCCCTACTTTAAAACAGACATCCTTTACTATTGGTTCTTTTGATTGCCTCCAAATATAACCTTTCTCTGGAGAGTGATCTAAACCAAGTGCTAAAATATCAGCAAGATTATCGACTGAATCTTCTTCCGCTTCTTCATAAGATATTCCATTATCTTCCCAACTTTCAATGTCTGCAATGCAATAATATGCCTTTGCTCCCATTTTTTGAAATTCAACAATCTCTAAAGCAGTTGTCAATGTTCCCAAGTGAAATGGTCCAGATGGCTTAATTCCACTCATAACAGCCCATGGTTGCTTGGATTCCGTTGCTTTAAAAATATCTTTTAATGATCTATGACCAAATATGATTTTACGCCTGATAAATCGATTTTCAAGCATTTTTTGCCTGATTGGCTCGTCTATTCGTTCAATACCAAATTCTTTTATCAATCTTTCAATATCATCATCATCTATATTGGAAGAACTCCATGGATCAACTTTAAAATCACTTTTCTCATTTGTCATAATTATCTCAATAATGGATCTGGTTTAAGTTAATAATAAAAATATAAACAAGATAAAAAATTTTAATACTCATGAAAAAATTTTCGAAAGAAGAAATAGATACTTTCATTGGACTTTTAGACTTTTCTAAAATTGAAGGAGGCTTAGTTCCCGTAATCGCTCAAGATGACGAGACAAATGAAGTCTTGATGCTAGCGTTTGCTAATGAGGAAGCCGTGAGACAATCATTAGAAACAGGAATTGCGTGTTATTATTCAAGATCACGAAAAAAACTGTGGAAGAAGGGTGAAGAAAGTGGACACATGCAAGAAATCCAACATATATTTGTTGATTGTGATAAGGATACGATATTACTGAAAGTAAAACAAATTATTGCCGCATGTCACACGGGATATTTCTCATGTTTCCACAGGGAATATGATGATGGTTCTTTGAAGACTAAAGGTAATAGAATCTTCAATCCAGATGAAGTATACAAAAAATAAACAATTTTATTTTTAATTTTGTTCATAATAAAATATCTTATGTAACAATCTGTTCATGTTTTAATATAATTTTAATAACTTTTTTTAACGAAAGTTCAATTATTAATTTTGTCGAAATACTTTTTTTAAAATTAGTTGAGAATTTCTTAAAGTCGAGTATATAATGAAAAAAGAACATCTTGATGAAATGGATATGCACATCCTAAAAATACTCCAGCAAGATTCAAGCACGTCATATAGAACGATTAAAGAAGAATTAAACATTTCAATCGGAACCATTCATAATCGCATCAGCAAGTTAAAATCTGAAAATGGAGGTCCAATTGAAGGATATACTCTCAAATTGGACAATGGTAAACTCGGCTATGAATTGACCTTTTTAATACGCATTCAAATAGATGGCAAGCATACAGAAGAAATTCTTAGTGAGATCTGTAAAAAGCCAGAAGTATGCTCAGTATTTCATACTACGGGAGATCAATCCGCTGCTTTGATTTGCCGCTTTAAATTGTCTGAAGACGTACATAATTTCATACGAGAATTAAATAAAAAGAAGTACGTAATTAGAACTGTGTCTGATATGGTCCTAAAGACCTATAAAAATAGTAGCTTTGTTCAAATTGAATGAAATAATGCAGGAATTACAATGTCAATTCATATAAAGGAAGCAACAACAGCAGATATCTCTTTATTATCAGATCTCATTCAAAATTCTTTTCGAGATGTTGCATTAAGATTTAATCTCAACATAAAAAATGCTCCAACTCATCCTTCTAATTGTACTGATGATTGGATCAAATCTGATTTTGAAAATGGTAAAAAATATTTCATTCTTAAAAAAGAAAAGGTCCATTGTGGTTGTGTAGCTATTGAAAGAGCAAATGAAAATGTATTTTATCTTGAACGACTTGGTGTTTTACCTGAATATAGGAATAACGGATTTGGCACCTTATTAGTAGAACATGCTAAAAAAAAAACGATAGAAAATGATGCTAGCAGGATTGAAATTGGAATTATTGGAGAAAACATTGAATTAAAAGAATGGTATCTAAAAAGAGGATTTATTTTTAGAGAAAATA
>JBHLME010000043.1:0-4071 GCA_048938445.1 Promethearchaeota archaeon
AACATACATTAGATAATGGATTGCGAAAACGTTTGAATGCTATTAATATTCAAGAGATAGATGAGGTAATTAGTTATTTAACTAATAAACTCTTAGCGAATCAAGCTTTACTAACAATGACTAAATTTTAATTTTTTCTTCTTATTTTTTAATTCATATCGTTTATTCTAAAACATAAAGTGGCCATTTTTTTAAGATTCCTTTTGGAATTAAACCACTACGTACTCTTGATAATATCTCTTCACGAGATTCCATGTAATCAACTGGTGGATCTTTAACTAATTTTAATTGTAATTTATCATTCTGGATCGTGGCTTTGATTTTACCCCCTAATTCACATTTTAATATTTGTTTTGTTAATTCTTGTGCGGTTACTCTGTTATTTTTATTATAAACTGATAATATCAATTTATATTTATTAGAATTTTTATCAGAATTTATCAATAATAGAGAATCGCTTTTTAATTCTGTTTTTTTCTTCAAACATTCAATAATTTTTTTTGGATTTTCAATTTCAAAATCTTCAAATGGAAAATAATGACCTGCAAATACATCATATTCTTGAAATTTTTCTATTTCAGGAGAAATTTTAATGGGATATTTTAATTTAAACTTGTTTCTTAAGATTCTTCCTGAAATGATTGGTAAACCTTTATCTTTTTTCTCTATTGAAATTACATCTCCAGTATCAATATTAATCCTATTTTGTGAGTTAATTGAATAGGAAACAAGCAGATTTCCAATTCTGGCATTTGTTATTGATATGAGCTCTCTTTTCCCCTTATTTTCAATAACTGGAATAGTTAGAGGAAGTACATGCAATTGATTTTTGTTAGCCACATCATTTGTAAGGCTACATGCAAAAGGTCCTATTTCTGAACCCACGTATAAGTTAGTGAAATTTTTTTTTCCATTATTCCACCTCATAAATTTTGAGATAAGATCCCATTGGGATTCGGAAAGGTTTGATATGCTAAAAATCAATCTTGCATTTGATAATTTATCTGATAAAAGATTCTGAATTTTACGAGATCCTTTATGAATTCCTTCATTTTCAATAACTTCATGTAAAATATTACGATTTTTTACAGGATTATTTTCATTTAACTTTAAATTTGTTAGAATTCCCCTTTTAAATTTATCAACATCCGCCCATCCTATTATAGTTGTTGCTGGAGCAGATATCACAGAAATGTCTTCCATTGAAAGAAGTTTAAATATAACATCAAGATTTTTCGCTTCTTTATATTCATGAAATAAATAATTTTTTGGATTTATTACTGAAATTGCTAATCTTTGTGAAAATTCGGATGAATATAACGAAATATATTGTTTATCCTCTATTTTTTTAATTCCATCAGTTTCTATTCGAGAAGGAACAAAAATGACTGAGGATGTATCTCGAGTTAATCCACTTGATTCAAAAATTGCATTCATTCCTGGAATCCAAATTCTTTTAATAATTTCATTATTCATGTGGAACCATTTCAAGTTAGAAATCTTACTATCCGTTGTTCCTGAAGTATGGCAAAGAATTAATGGTTCAGAGGTATCATGAGATATTATAAAAGAATCCCTATTCACAGAAAATTCTCGAGAATCTGTCGTAATTCTATTAATATCGTTTAAAAAATCGTTTTTGTTGCCTATTCCAGA
Source organism: Promethearchaeota archaeon (assembly GCA_048938445.1). Taxonomy (GTDB): domain Archaea; phylum Asgardarchaeota; class Lokiarchaeia; order Sigyniarchaeales; family SOKP01; genus FT1-020. Next base: position 1,657 of record JBHLME010000043.1, read on the forward strand.
CAATTTAAATGCTAGGTCTTCATATTCTTCCTTAGATCTTATCTCAAGCCATTTTTTCCACTTAGAGGATTTCAAATCTTTAAAAAATTTATTGAATAAGTTTTGAAGATCTCTATCAAAATCATTAGAATTCAAATTTTAAGTGCCCTTTCATAATTTTAATTGTTCTTGTTTAATCTTTGATCATTAGCTAAAACTTTTAATGTTTTTAATGCGCTTTTTTCTTTATCTTTTATTTCTAACATGATATCAAAATTATAATGTCTAGTTTCTTTTATAAAGTTTTTAAAATGATTTATATCGATGGTATCTGTATGGCTACATTTGCTTTTAATAGGATGTTCTGAGCTATAATGCACGATTGGCAGACCATCCTCCTTTTTCCACGTGTTTGTAAAAAGATTAAAGCATTCTTTAAGAATTTCGCCATTATTATTACATTCATGATGGTATACATCAAATACAATTGGAATATTTATCGCATCATGTATTGATAAACAATCTTTAAAGGTATAAGATCTATCATCATTTTCAATAATGACTCTTTTTTTGATGTAATCATCAAGTTTTTCAAAACGACTAATGAAACGTTTCTTGCTCTTTTCTTTATCTCCATAAACTCCTCCAATATGAATTTGAACTTTTGCTGAACTATTTAGGTTCATTAAATCCAAAACTTCAACATGATACCTTAATTCATTTATGCTATTATTGTATACCTTCGGATTTACTGAATTTAATACGGTGTATTGACCAGGATGCATTGTTATTCTCATTTTATTTAACTTGACGAATTTACCTAAATCTTTAAAAACTGGTTTAAAATGGTCCTGCCAATTATAATTCATAATTGAGTGAGATGCGAATGGAATTAAATCAGAAGTTATTCTAAAAAAAAAAATGTGATGCAATTTATTAAATTCTAATATTTTAAATAAACAACTTAAATTTCCATCAATAATATTGATTAATCGCTCTTCACTATAGTTTTTTAATCTAAAAGTATTACTACTTCTACATTTTAACGATTGGTTGATGCATGCATATCCTAATTTCATGGGGCTTTTTAAGATGATTTGAGTTATTTTTGTTATCATTTAGCGTTGAATAAATTTTTATTTTCGTATTATAAGAAATAAATTTATTTAAGATAAGAAAAGTGTTTTAAATAACATTTAAATTACGTGTCCTAAACATTAAAAAAAATAAAAAAAATTTTATGAATGAAAGTATAACTTGCTCTAATTTCGGAGGTTTTTGAATTTGGACAATTTAATTTGGGATAATATTGTTTCAATTCCATGGGATTCATCTGAATATCTAAACAAAATAAATAAGAAAAAGAAAATTATCAAAACTTATAATAAATACAAACCAAAAGCCAAAGTTATTAAAAAAATTCGGGAAATTATTTTAAATAAGCAAATTCATATAAAACTTTTAGTAATAGGTGCTGAATGGTGTCCAGATTGTGTAAAATATTCACCTCAACTCCTAAAAATTGTTGATGATATTAATCTGGGGCAAATAACCTTGAAATTTATTTATGGCGTTAAAGTTGATCCTTTCCATAAAAAAGACGATATTATTTGGCATAGAACAAAATCTCCTCCAGAAGCCATTGATCCTAAATTTAATTTAGAAAAAATCCCTACTATCTATTTCTTTGATACGAATGGTGAATTATTTGGAAAAATTGTGGAATCTCCTGAAAAATTTTCAAGATTAGAAAGAGAATTCTTATACATATTAGAAAAAAACTTCAAATAAAGAATAAATTTATAATCTCTGACTAAATTATCCATAGTTATATTTCAATATCGACTGTTACTTTTATACCTTCCCTAACGGATTCTGTAATGATACAATTTTCCTCAAACATCATTTTCCCAGATTTCATTTCTTTTACACATTGATTTATCCTTTTTAAAGTTGCTTCATTCCTTGTCCTCGGAACTATCTTTATGTTAATTTCCTTAACTCTAGTATATCCTCTATCAATTTTTTTAAATGATATTTCCGCACGTGCTTCTAAATCATCTAGATTTAAATTTCGTTTAGCAAGGCAAAAAATAAAACTAGCACTTAAACAACTTAGTATCGCCATTCCTAGCATTTGAGCAGCATCAGGTCCTTCTAAATCCTTATTATTATCAAGAGTTTCATCAATAAAAAAATCCTTAAACCTTCCCAATCCAATACTAGTCTTAAAAACCAAATCTTTTTCTAATTTTATTTCAGCAATAGCATCTTCTTCACGGACCATTGTTATCACTCAATTTTTTAATAAAATCATTAATATTATTATAAATAATTATAAATTGACATTAAGCTCTACATTAATTCCAGATCTAACCGATTGTGTAACTATGCAATATTCTTCAAAAAAACTCACTCCTTCTTTATTTTCCTTTA
>JBHLME010000043.1:4081-33688 GCA_048938445.1 Promethearchaeota archaeon
TTGCTCCACCCCATGGATTAAATCTCTCATCTTTCCAATCTAATCCCATTTCAAAACAAGATGCATATACAACAGGGCTAAATGCTTCGTTTATTTCAATGAAAGCCATATCATCAAATGACATATTAGCTCTTTTAAGTGCTTCTGGATCAGTAATTTTTGGATTAATTGAAACATTAATTTTTTTCACTCTCCAAAAGCCTTTTTCATTACGAGCAATTTTGACCTCAGCTTCAGAGTTGAAATCATCTACTTTCAAGCCTCTTTTTTGAAGGCAAAATATAAAACTAGCACTAAGACATCCTAAAACACCCAAGGCTAATAATCTGGAAGGATTTGGACCTAACATGTCAACTTCTTCTCGATGCTCCTCATCAATATAACAATCCTTTACTTTCATTGAGCCCATATCACATTTAAAAATCATTTGTGATTCAACTTCGGTTAAATTTATACTTACTTTTGTTCCCATTTCGTCAGACATTTTAGACATACCAATTTTTATTTTATATTTTACTTTGATAGATTCGCTCTTAAATATTTTCAATTTAAATTATTAGATAAGATAATAGGAATTTATTTAGTCAGAATTATTGTCATATGTTATAAATATAAGAAAAATTAGGTGTAAATCAACAGTTATTAGGATAATGATGCAAGATCATCTATAATTCATAAATATAATATTTAAGAATCTGGTTATAATGTAATATATTGAAGTTTTTTGAGAATTATATTAAATAAAGGTGTATTTCATGAGTGAACAAGAACAAGAGATTGAAAAACTGATAATTTCTCCAAACACGTGGATGTGGCCAGATGATGAACATTTGAATTATCACATCGAAGTTGAATTGCCTGGGGCAGAAAAAGATTCAATTTCCTTGAAAATGCATGAAGATTCTTTCTTTATCAAAGCTGAGACCGAAGATACCGTTTATATTGGATCTTATTCTGTGTGTTGTGAAATTGATCCTTCGAAAGCAGTAGCATCTTATAAAAATGGTCTTTTAAAGGTAGACGTGCCATTTAGAGAAGCAGAATTCCAAAGTGTAGAAATTAAAATTGATTAAATTTTCCTTTTTTTTTATTATTAAGTTTTAAATAGAAAGAAAATAAAAATTATTTAATTATATTATATCAATTAAAAATGGATTAAATATGGTTGACTCTAAAGAAGCTCAAATATTTTTTGTTGGATCAGTTATCACCAGTTTAGTAGCAGCTATCTTAATGATTGCGACAGATTTTGGTAGTTGGTATATCACTGGGTGGGGATATGGTTGGATTGAAGCTAATGCCACGATAACAGGGGGAATTATAATATTTATAATATCATTGTTCTTCATATGTTTTACTATTTCGATTATCGCACTTATTAAATCCGATTTACTCCCAGATATCGTATATCTTATAGGATTATATGTTGCTATTACAATTCTAATCTTGACTATTATAGGAGCAAGCGTATTTGTTGTAGAAATGGTTAAATTGGATCCAACGAATTGGTGGTTTGGAGCATCATTTTATGGGGCTCTAATTGGAAGTATCTTGACAACTATTTTCTTTATTTTAGCCTTAATAAAAATGGAACTTTCATTTATACCTAAATTTTAAATTATCAATTCTACTTTATTTTTTTTATTTTATCTAATAAAATAGTATTAATGTATCTCATACTTTTTTCCTTAACTAATTAAAAAACCAATTAAAAAAGAGATAATTATGAATTAAAAAATAAAGGTTTTTATATTGAACAATAAATTTATTTTATGATCGTTATGAATTTCTATCTTAAAAACGGGTGTCAAATATGATTGAAGATGTATTTACATTTATAGTTGGAGGGAAAGCAGGTGAAGGTGTCAAAAAAGCGGGTTCAGTTGTTGCAAAAATCTTTGCAAAAAAAGGCCTTTATGTATTTGAAATGGATGATTACATGAGCTTGATACGAGGAGGACATAATTTTTCAGTTGTTAGCACCTCTAATAGAGGGATAACTAGTCATTACCTGAAAGCTAATGTAATTATATGTTTTGATAAGCGAAGCTACGATATGCATTCTGATAAACTAGCAATTGGAGGTTATTTAATCTATAATTCTGACGAAAAAGGAACTATGAAAGGGATTGGCATTCCGTTTTCTTCCGAAGCAAAAAAATATCCCGTAAAAACTCTTTTATTTGGTGTTGGAGCTGTCGCTTCTTTGGCGGCCATTATTGGAATAGGATTGGAAGAATTAAATCGAATTATTATTGAAGAATATCCTAAGGCAATTGATGATAACATTGCTTATGCTAAGATAATATATGAAGAAGTAAGTAAAAAGATTGAAACTATTTTAGAACTTGATCAAGGAGAAAAATCACTTCCAATTATTTTTGGGAATCAAGCGATCGCGCTTGGAGCAATCGCAAGTGGTTTAAGCGTGTATTATGCATATCCAATGACTCCTGCGTCTTCACTCCTTCATTATTTAGCAGATCAAGCTGAGAAGTTAGGCATAGCAGTCATACACCCTGAAAATGAAATTGCTGTTATGAATATGGCTATAGGTTCGGCGTTTACAGGTGCACGAACGATGGTTGGTACAAGCGGTGGTGGTTTTGCACTCATGGTTGAGGGATTTTCCTTAGGAGGGATAACTGAAGCTCCAGTCCTTTGTGTTTTATCAATGAGACCTGGCCCTGCAACAGGAGTTCCTACCTATACGGAGCAAGCAGATTTAAATTTTGCTCTGAGCGCGGGACATGGTGAATTCTTACGAATTGTTGCATCTCCAGGATCTATTGAAGAAGCTTTTTATTTGTCAGCTGAGATGTTAGATCTCGTCTGGAGATTTCAAACGCCGGGAATATTGCTTACTGAAAAACATTTATCAGAAAGTAGTATGACCGTTGATATTCATCTTGAGGAAATTAAAAGGATAAATCCATTAATGTCTGAAAATGAGGATTATAGACGATATCAAGATAATGAAGAAGGAATTTCACCATTCTCTTTCCCTCCTTCATCTAATGTTATAAAATGGAATAGTTATGAACATGATGATTATGGAATTACAACTGAAGATCCTAATTGGATATCGAAAATGCATGATAAAAGAAATAAAAAGGTGAAATCGCTCGAAAATTTAATGAAAAATATGAATACGGTCAATATAACTCGAGGAGAATTACCATTGAATATTTTTACCTACGGATCTACAACAATGAGCGTACTTGAAGCTTTAAAATATGGAAAATTAAATCCTACAATAGTACAACCTATTTATCTCAATCCATTACCTATTTGGGAATTGAATGAATTTAAAGATCAAGAAAGCATCGTCATAGAAATGAGTTCTACAGAACAATTCGCTACTTTATTAAGGGAAAAAGTTGGTCTTAAATTTAAAGAAGTGATCAAAAAGTATGATGGAAGACCTTTTGATCCGATTGATTTATCAAAAAAAATCAAGGAGGTCATCTAAAATGGAAAATTTAGGAACAACCGCAGAAAATACATGGTGTCCTGGTTGTGGGAACTTTGGAATTCTTACAGCGGTAAAAAAAGCTATAGTAAAACTACAGGAGAATGGAATTTCTAAAGATCAAATAGTAATATGTGCGGGAATTGGATGTAGTGCAAAAATTTTTGATTATTTAAATCTCAGTGGTGTGTATTCCCTACATGGTAGAGACATCGCCACGGCTCAAGGGATAAAAATAGCGAATCCTGATTTAAAAGTAATATCATTCTCTGGAGATGGAAATGCAATGGGTGAAGGATTATCGCACTTACTATTTGCTGCTAAGCGAAATGCAGATATTACGATTTTAATGCATGATAATGGAGTATATGCATTGACAACGGGACAATTTACACCTATTACAAATAAAGGTTGGAAAGGCCCTTCTACACCAAGAGGTAGTGTAGAAGAACCGTTTAATCCTTTAGCTCTTTTATTGGAAGCTGGAGCAACCTTTCTAGCACGAGCTTATACTGCAAAAATAGACCATCTCTCTAATATAATCGTTCAAGCAATTGAGCATAAGGGTTTTTCATTTGTAGATATATTACAACCTTGTGTGAGCTGGAATAATACGTATAATCTCTATAATAAAATTGTTGAAGTTCTCGAAAGTGAACCAACAAATTTAGAAGAAGCTTTAAATATCACTAAAATAAAGGAAAAGTTACCAATTGGCGTGATTTGGAAGAAAAAAAGACCTGTATTTCATGATGCTCTATATGGAAATTTAAATCCCGTTAAAGACGGATTGGCAAGACACACGAGGCTAGAATTTATAAAAAAAATACTAACTAACGATTAATATCTATTTATTAATATTTTTTTTGTGAAAAAGAGAGATATATATATTTTAACTTTTTTTATCTAATTGAATTAATATTCAACTTCTAGAATTAAATAAATACTAAAACTAAATTAAAGAGTTCTCTATAGGTGATTAAATTAGAAATAGCTCATAAAAGCACTAAATATGCTCCCGCTGAACGTGAATCTAAAGAGAATATACAAAAGAAATTTAAAAAGTTTAAAAATAACGAGATTTTGAATAAAATTTTAACTAAGATCCCTGCGATTTTTTTAATTCTAAATAAATATCGACAAGTTGTATATATGAATGAAGGTGCTTTAGAATTCACTGGTTTAGAGGATTTTTCTTCTATTATCGGAAAACGACCCGGCGAAATTTTAGGTTGTATTCATCATGACGAAGAAGAAGGAGGATGTGGTACTTCGGAATCATGTACTTACTGTGGAGCTGTTAATGTTGTATTATCAAGCCAAAAAGGCAAGCTCTCAGTTCAGGATTGTAGAATTACTTGTATGCCAAATGAAAAAGCGTTTGATCTTCGCATTTGGGCGGCTCCACTTGAGATAAATGGAGAAGAATTTTCTGCAGTTACCATACAAGATATAAGTGATGAAAAACGTCGCGCAATATATGAGAGAATATTTTTTCATGATATTGTTAATACACTCACAGGATTGACAGGAACTCTTCAATTTTTACGGGATAATCCCGATAAAATAAATGTAGAGGAGTATCTAGATAAAATTGACTATTTCAATAGAAATATAATGGAAGAGGTCAATTTTCACCGCATTTTAACAGCCGCGGAGAAAAATTCTTTAAAATTAAATTTAACAAAATTCAAAACATTAGATTTTATTAATCAATTAGTTAGAAGTTATGCTAACCAACCCATTGCTCGACATAAACAAATTATAATTAATCCGGGTTCAGAGGATATAGAAATAGATTCGGATAAAACTATTCTTAGAAGAATTTTAAGAAATATTATTAACAATGCATTAGAGGCATCTCAAGAAAATGACATGATAATAATTGGATGGAAAATAAAAGGGAAAAATATTGAATTTTGGATTAATAATCCTGGCGTTATTTCTCGAGAAGCAGAATTACAAATTTTTCAACGCTCATTTTCAACTAAAGGGCGCAATAGAGGATTAGGTACTTACAGTATGAAATTATTAAGTTCCTTTTTGAATGGAACTGTTGATTTTAATACATCAGAAGAAAAAGGGACTACTTTTAAAGCAATATATCCTTTAAAGCAAAATTAATAATGTTTAAAATTATAATGATTATAAATTAGTTTATTGCTTTTTTTTTTTAATTTTACTAAGATAATCAAAAGCAGAATAAGCAGCAATTACTCCTTCTGAAACTCCTGTTATTGCTTGTTTGAAAGGAGCATCAGCAACATCACCAGCAGCATAAATACCTGCGATATTGGTTTCAGATTTACGGTTGATCATTATTTCTTTCTTATCGTTTACTTTAACTCCTATATCAATAGCAATTTGAGATTGTGGAATGGATCCGACTTCAATAAAGACGCCATCAACTTTAAATTCATCACCATTTTCAAAAATTACAGATGTTACAGAATTGTTTCCTTTTATTTCTATAATATTTGTATTAATAATGATTTCAATTTTATTATTTTCATCAACTCTCTTTTTGTTTATCGGTTCTGCACGAATTTCTTCCCCTCTATAAATTATAAACACTTTTTTCGCATGTTGAGAGAGAAATAATGCTTCCTTTGCAGCAGAATCGCTTCCTCCTATAACAGCTAAGATCTTTTCTTTAAAAAATATTCCGTCACATGTGGCACAATAAGAAACCCCTTTACCTGTGAATTCATCTTCTCCTGGAACATTTAATTTCTTTCTCTCTGAACCTGTCGCTATGACAACAGTATATGCTTTAAATGACATGAAAAATGACTTTAAAATAAAATAATCATCAACTTTTTCAATACTATTTATCTCATCAGTGATATAGGGAATGCTTAAAGAATTGATATGATCACGAAACATTTCCATTAATTCAGGACCACTTACCGATGTAATTCCGGGGTAATTTTCAACAATATGAGTAGAGGCAATTAGTCCCCCATAAGTCTTCCCGATAACTAACAGATCGAGAGCAAACCTTGCAGCATATATTGCACAACCAAGAGCAGTTGGCCCCCCTCCTAAAATGATGATATCATATATCTTATTCGGATCGGGCATTCCAGAATCAATATTAAACATATAAATCAATAAATTAGGTTACAATAATTGATTATAATAGTAAAAGAATTTTTTTAAAGTTATGAATTTTCAAATAAAAGTATTCTTTTAATTTCTTAGGATGACCACAATATTTATGATATAACTATAATTTATGGATAAATGCTGAAAATTAAACAAAAATAAAAAATATTAAAAAAGATATGGTTGATTTAATTGCTACTGCTTGGTTTAGGCATGAAATTATATAACCACAGCGCAAATTCTCGTGGATTTCTTGATTGCATGATAACTCGTCCAGGGCCAGTCAATTGAGCGATTAATCCCTCTCCTGAAAGAAAAGTTGACTTTAGACCTCCAACTCTTTTAATATCAAAAGTAACACTTGTCTCCATTGCGACTAGATGTCCATTATCACAATTGAAGATTTGACCATCTCCAAGATTGATTTCATGGAAGGCACCCATGGAACCTATAAATAAATCCCCAGGACCATTTAATGCTTCAACTCGTAAGAAAAAAGCTCTTTCTCCTCCAAAAATTCCTCTCTTTAAACCTAAGAAATTTGTTTGTGTTTCAAAATGCATAGAACTCGCAACAAAGCTACCACTAAAGAGAATCCAACTTTCATTCTGCTTTAAAGGTATATGCATCATATCTCCAGGAAATGCGGGAGCCAAACCTAGATATCCATCATCATGAGCGGTAAAAGTATTCATGAAAAAGGTTTCTCCAGCAAGAACGCGTTTCAATGACTTTAAAAAACTTTTAGAAGCTTTTTTTGTAGAAATTTCTAAAGTAGGTTCAAAATAAATCATTGTTCCCCCCTCGCATTGTATCATCTGACCTTTTTTTAAATGTATTCTTAGATAAGAAAAAGTAGGGGTTTCAAAAACATCATATTCATATTCTATTCCTTGTGGCATATTTAATCATATTTCAAATGTTTTATGTGAATAAATGACTCATGCTATCATTATAAACCTTTGCATAAAACATTATTTTATCATTTAATCAGATATTAAACAATAAAGATGTTGATTAGTGGATATGATTGACATTAGATCTAATTCTTTTTTAAAAAAGTTTAATATTGAACACGAATGTTTCCTCCAATCAAGGATCTCAAAACTACGTCAGGTCCAACCAACCCAGAAATGGCTTTTTGATCATTTACTATGGTGTATGGTACTCCGGCTGCATCGTAATATTGACCAATATCTAAATTCGCTGAAATATCAATTATTACAGTTCTAATTTTTCCATCTCCTGCTATTGCAAATAAATTTGCTATACTTACCATCTGAGGGCAATATGGGCAAGTATTTGTAATCATTACTTTAATCGTTGAAGGCTTAATCCTGTTAAGGTTTTGTTTTATAGTTGCGGCATAATAATTTGGTGCTCCTGCGAAAGCAAAAAGGGCTTGGACAAATGGTTGAATTTCTTGCCCTCTTGGAGCTGCTAAATATCTAATTATCTCCCTTCCATTATCATCTATGAATAAAATGGTAGGTACTCTTTGAATATCATATTGCTGCGCAAATTTGGGATTATCATCAATTGATAATTCTTCTATAGTAAGCATGCCATTAGAATGTTCTTCATAAATTCTCAAGAGAGCCATGAATTGATCACAATCCATGCATGCTTGAATTTTCCTACCATTTGGTTCGATACCTCTTGAAGTAAATACTTTTAACTTTACAGGTTTTTTTAATTTTGCCATTTCTTGATTGATTACTTGTTTGTAATGGTCATCTGAAGCCATTTTTACTTACACCTCCTTTATTAATTCACTCTCATGAATACATTCCATCAAAATCTCTTTTTCCTTTTGTTAATTTTTCTAAAATGTCTTGAAGTGTTACCATTCCGGAGATTTGATCCTTTTCATTGATTAAAGTATGAGGTACTCCTTGAACGTTATATTTTAGTGCAATGTCTGGATTCATGTTAATATCAATAATCTCGACTTTAATCTTTCCTTTTGATAATAAAGCGACCAGATTCAATAAAGGGACAATCCCCGGACAATATGGGCATGTCAGTGTTATGAATAATTTGATGATTGATTTTTCAATTTTTTTCAAACTTGAAGCTATCACATCTCTATAGTAAGAATTTACTCCAGAGAAGTATTGTAAGGTTTCAATGAATGGAGCTAGCTCGGGGCCTGTTGGGTTTGCCGTGTATCTTATCACTTCTTTTTCATTTTTGTCCATAAAAAGAATCGTTGGAATTCTAACTACATTATATTTTTCGGCAATATCTTGGTTTTCTTCAGTTGATATTTCTTCAATTTTTAATTTATTATTAGATAATTCTGATAATGTTTGCAACAGGTTAAAAATCCCTTCACAGGCCATACATTTCCTTAGTTTATTTCCATCTTCGCCATTTTTATAGTCTGTAAATAATTTTATTGTAATATCGTCTTTTAATTTTTCCATTCCTCTTTTAATATTTTCTATCTCATTAGTCGAGAACATTACTAATTCTTCTCCTTTTTACCCATTCTAATATTTATTAGGGAATATTCAATTAAAATTTTATTACATTAAAATCATAAATCATTAACCTTAATGCTCTAGATTGAATAACTATTTAGGATTATTTTTTAATACTTTAAAAGTTTAAAAATTAAGTTTTAAAATAAGTTTATTTGATATTTTCATTTAAGAGTTCTTCTCTTCTCCTGCGATAAATAACAATTGGAATATCTCCTTGAATTAGCTCCTCTCCCATTTTCAAATTTGTTTTAATTGGTTGTTGAGTTATTACAACTCTTCTATCTTGATGAAGGATAATGATATTAAATTTATTTGCCAACCAATTGACAAATGATTTTAAAAGAGGGATTCTTATAAATTTTTGATAAAAACGCATGTAGAATTTTGTGTGTTTCTCATCTATCGGCACGAAAGCAATGAATATTCGAACTTTATCACCTAAATAATTTTGCCATATATGTGGAAATTTAAAATGAAGATGAAACTTTTTCATTTCTTTAGTAAATCGTTCCGGTTTCAATGGTTTAGTCTTTCCATCATCCTTTTGGTTATATACCCAGAGAATAAATTCATTTTTATCTTCAGAAAATTCAACTAAGGGACCATGAACGAGAGTTTGATTCCCACGACCAATTGTATTGTGATGGACGAATGGTAAATGAACAACATCTAATTGATTTTCAATTGCTCGAGAATAATGGACAGGCCACACTTCAGAAAAAGTTTTATATGAGAATTTTTTATCTATATCCTCAAAAAATGGAACAGGAGGATATTCTTCCCTAGGTTCCCCCCACCATATCCATATGAAATCATGTTCTTCTCTAGTCGGATATGAAATTACTTTAAACCGCTCAGGAACAGGTGAATTTTTCCCATTTGCGGGTATGATCGTGCATTTTCCTGTTCTGTCATATCGCAATCCGTGAAAAGGACATTCAATTATTTCAAACTTATCACATATTTTACCAATACTCAGTTGAGCTCCTCTATGAGCACATTTATCTCTCAGACATATTACGTTTTTATTATGATTTCTCCAAAAAACTAACTTCTCTCCAAGCCTTGTTACTCCCATTAATTTTCCTTTTTTAACTTCTTTTGACTCCAATACAGCATACCATTGATTCCGAATCATATCTGATCTATTATATTATTTTACCTGTAAAATTAACTTCTTTCATAATAAATTATAAATAGAGATTGATAAGTTAAATACAAATGAATTTTTTAATCTGAATTTTTATTAAATTAAATAAAAATAAAATAATTTTTTAATGTGAGTGAAATGATATTTCAATTAAATCCTATTGCAGGAGTTATTCTTTTAATACCAATTATATTTTTTATTTTTACGATTGGTTTTTTAGTATTTTTTTTAAGACGATATCTCGAAACAAAACATAAAATGTTTGGTTATTTAACAGTCTTCCTTTTAACTTATCTTTTACAGAATATATTTCAAATTGGTGAAATAGTTTCTAATACTAGAGCATTAATTGATTTTAATTTTATCATGCAAGAAACGTTTAATATGTTAGTATTATATTCAATGGTAGTACTTCTTGAAGTATTTGAGAGGGATGTTAGTTTTTCACGTAGGCAATCAATATTGACTATTCTTGTTTTTGCTACAATTGGTGGTATGATTTCTACACCAAAATTTATATATGACGAAAGTCTAATTTTTAGCACGAGCTTTTCATGGGAAGAACCAACCACATATATACAAATGATTTTTTATTTAATTGCCGGAATATGGTTAATATCAATGTTATATAGAAACTTTAAAACCGCATGGTCAAAAAAACAAAAAAGAATCATACGGTGGCTCTGGTGGGGTGTTTTTTTTGGAATATTTTATCCTTTTATAGCATATATCGGTATCATGTTTTTTTCAGCAATAAATACAATATTATTGATGACTCTCCTCATTATTACTTTAATTATAAGAAATATAGGAATTCTTTTCATTGCTGTTGCTTTTTTACAAGCAAGTAAGGAACCTTGGTTATTACAGAGACACAGAGCGCATTTCCTCATAGTTTATTCCAAAGATGGAATTCAATTATTCTCCAAGGTTTTTAATAAGAAATTGTCAGATGATAAGACACTACTATTAGCAGGAGGTTTTTCAGCGATAACTTCCATATTTAAAGAAGCAACTGAAACTACAGGAAGTATTAAATCTATATTATTAGAAGATAAAGAACTCCGTATAATAAATAAAAAGAATTTTATTTGTGCTATTTTGGTAGATTTTTCAACTCAAGCATCAGAAATTGCTCATGAACATTTTGCCGATGAATTTGAAACGATGTTTAAAGAAGATTTAGAGGACTTTAATGGTGAAGTATCAAAATTTGATGTAGCTGATATAATTGTAGTGAAATATTTTTCATGAAACTATTTCTATTAGAATAATAGTTCACACATATCTTTCAAAATTGGTTTAATTTTTTTTTTCTTTCCATATACTTTAATGATCCAATAAGCATCAGGACAATATGTTGTTATGAATGTTTTATTTTCATCATAATTTCCAAGACTTTTAAAGTCCTCCATTCTTTTTAGGGCAATCTGGTTAATGACATCCGTCCTGAGTTGATGGCCAATACCACCTCCACAACACCTATTAGGCACATCTTTCAATATAGAATAACCACTTTTTTTATACAAGTTCTCTAAATTTTCAACAATTTTTGGTATCTCTCCATTTCTTAGTGGACAAGCATGTTGAATGATTAATTTTCCCGATTTTTTTATTTTAGAAGGTTCTAAATACTCGGTAAAAAATTTAATATTCATTTTTATGGTACTAAATTCCTTTTTAAAAACCAAATAGCAACTTGGACATGTAGTAATGATTGTTTCAATTCCCTTTTGTTGAAAAAGTTCTTTATTCTTCATTACTAATTCATGATATGATTCTATCGCACCATTGCATAAAATAGGATAACCACAGCATATTTCCTCATTTAAAACTGTAAAGTTTACTTTCTTTTTAAGTAAATATTCTATAATGTTTTCAGCATATTTAGGAGTTTTAATGCTTGTAAAGCATCCCATGTACAATAATGTTTTTGATTTTTCAGGAATATTTTCAAAATGGCGAACCCTACTTTTATTTTTAATGAAAGGAGTTCCATGGATTTCAAGCGCCTTTATAGTATCTTCTAATCCTTCGATTCTACCGCCATCTTTTAAAAATTTTTCCTTTAGAATGAATCGTTCAGCAGTAGTCCCACAATCATTGCAGTGAATACAATTATAAACTCTCAAGTAATCCTCTTGAGAAAACTTGTATTCTTTTTGATGGTCAACAAGCCACTTGACTTCCTCGTTTTCTATGAAATGATCTGGATCAGCTTCTCTACAGGGACAATAGAATTCTTCATTAGATTTTTCGCTCATGATAATAATTCAAAAATATCCTTTGCTTTTGGTTTAATCTTGCATTGCTTACTAAATCGTTTTAATATCCACCAACAACTCACGCAATATGTAGTTGCATAGTCAACATCATCTCTATCAAAATCTTCCATCCTTTTTCTTGCGATGGCATCGATGATATCAATTCTATGCATGTATCCCAATCCCCCGCCACAACACCAATGTGGGACATTGGCGATCTCATATCCACTTTCTATTAAAGTATTATCAACGAATTCTGAAATATCTTCCCGACCACGATTTATAAGTTGACAAAGATGCTGAAGTTCCACCTTTCCAGATTTTTTTGTTTCAGCTGGTTTTAGATAATCAATTGCAAACTCAAATTCAGTATCAGAATCCATTTCTGGCTTATAAAATTTGTTAAATAAGAAATAACATGCTGGACAGAGGCAAATTACTTTTTTATAATTCTTAAATATCTCAATATTTTCTTCTTTACATTTTTCAAATTCTTGCATTGAACCACTTGCAAACCAAGGCCATCCACAACAAATTTCTTGCTCCAAGATCGTAAAATCTATTCCTTGTTTTAGTAAATATTCTAAAGAATGTTCAGTATAACGGGGAATGCGAATCGTGGACAAGCATCCCATAAAATACAACGTATCTGATTCTTCCGGAATTCCTTCTGGACGCTTTATCCTCATTATATTCGTGGGATATGGACTTCTAAATTTTTCAAAACACTCTCGCATTTCATCTAATCCTTTGAGAGTAAAACCTTGTTTTAAAAACTCTTCTTTTAGCTTGATGCGCTCCATTTCTGTATCGCACAATCCACAATGCACGCAATTATAGATACGATAATAATCTTCTTGTTTAAATTTGAGATCATCAAGATTTTTTATCATCTGTTCTACGTCTTCATCCGAATAAAAGTTATCTTTATCAACTTCTTCAGTTGGATATTTTTTTCTATCTTTCGGATATTCTAAGTTTCCTTTCATGGTAACCATTAAATTTTATTAACTCGGGTATCAAATAAATATAATTATTAATTTTTATAAAGTTAGTTGACTTAAAGAAATTAAACTATAACTTTCAAAATCTTTCTCAATTGTTATAAACTAAAATTTATTAGAGGATTGTCTGGAAATATGGAAGAACTTTTTATAATAACCGAAGGTGGTCAATTAATTTTTAGCTGGCATCCAAGAAATTTATCAAAGGATTCAAAACAAGATGATGATTTAATCACGGGATTTCTCTCAGCACTTAATAGTTTTGCTACCCTTGAAAGGGGGGAAGACATCAAATCTTTAAAATTAAAGGAAACCACGATCATATTTGAAAAGAATGATGATTTGGTCCAGAAACTTACATTTGTTATAACTACAAAAAATGAATTATTGATTGAGATTTGTCATTCTATTGTTCATGATCTTATGGATTTGTTTTTGAAAACCTATGAAGACATACTTAATAGAGAATTTGATGGTGAAATCTCAAAATTTTTGCCATTTTCGCAACAAGTTGAAAAAATAGTATATAATCATGGTTTGGATATCTTAAATGATTCTGTTATCGAAATAAATAAAGGAGGCATCATGAAATCAATAACACTTATAGAACCAAAAAGCGCTCAAATCTTTTATATTCATTCAAAACAATATGTAGATAAAGACAAACTTAGCTTTCTAATCCCTCTAATTGCTAATTCTTCTCGATTATTATATAAGAATAATCTTGGTGAAAACGTCAGGTGGATCTTGCTTACTACTGCTAGGAGTGAAATCATGTTAGTAGAAATAAGGAATAAGTTATTAATTATTAAGCAATATCAATTAGAAAAAAATATCGAAAATGATTTCCTCTCTTTAGAATATTTTAAAAACAAGGATGTATACGTGAAAAAACCTAAAAAAGTAGTAAAGACATTTGAGAATTTAATTTGGAGCCCTAAAATAAAGCAATTATTTCTAGTTGATTTGGTTGGAAAGATTCTTTATTCGAGGATCTTTGATGAGTCTTATAATTGTATGGATTATATTCCCGAAACAATAAGCTTCTTAACGTCATCTAAAAAAACCAGTGAGCAAATCTATAATCAAGTCTTATTTCATTCAACTATCGGTGGGGACAAACAGTTAACTACCATTTGCATTAATTTTAATAATCTAGCTTTGATATTGATTGGAGATATTCATGAATTGAGCGATTTTAAAGTTATCGAAAACATTTGCGAAGAAATTGTCATCCAACTGATATGAATTTCAAATCCTCTTACTTTATTTTATAACTGATAAATTTATATGTTAATTTTGAATTAAAGGCATTAACTCATAATGAGATTTAAATTATATATATTAAAGGAAATGATAAATGATTTTTCAAGATATTCCCGTTGAAATAATGACCTCTCTAATTCATTTAATGTTATACATGTCTACTATAGGTTTTGGTTTTGCCATAGCAAACTTTTTTATTGGACTTTCCTATCTAAAAGATTTAAATGAATTAACAATCGTGGAAATTAAAGCTCATAAGTTATATGGTAGAATAGGCGCCATGGTGTTTTATATCCTAACGATTTTATGCATAGTTACTGCTGTCATTCCACGATTGAATCTTGAAAGATTTGATGAATTTTTCATAGCTACGATATTCTGGCATACTGGTCTGGGCGGATTCATCGCATTCGTGTTATTTGAAATCAAGATATTTTTTGCTGTATTTAAAAAGGATACAATTTATAAAAAAGGAAAAT
Source organism: Promethearchaeota archaeon (assembly GCA_048938445.1). GTDB lineage: Archaea > Asgardarchaeota > Lokiarchaeia > Sigyniarchaeales > SOKP01 > FT1-020. The sequence continues at coordinate 19,314 of JBHLME010000043.1, forward strand.
TTATAGGTCCAATAGGGTTTTTTGGCTGGGCACTTGCTTACTTTACCTCAAATATAGATTTCTATTTTTACGTCAATCCAATCGGGAAGATTGATTATCCAATATTGATACCCAATTACTTGATATCGCTCATAATTTCTATTTTCATAGGAGGAATATTATTTGCTGCAATAAAAGCCATAAAATTCAAAAAATATGGAATAGCAGATAAAAAATCAAACTTACATGGTGTTGCGATGATCTTACATGGGATTACTTTTGGTTATGAGGGAAGTACAAAAGACTTGGTTGGAACTCCTGTATTATACAAGTATGTGTTCCCCAAGACTTACAAGTTCCTTGAACGATATGCTGAAAAAATTGGACTTGAATTAGATGATTTAAGAAAATATAATTTAAACGAGGCCATGGATATTGCAATGAAAAAATTTGCCGAGATTGGAATGGCAGAAAAAATAAAGATTGATTGGTTATCTGAAAGTGAATTTACCGTTGAATCAATCAATTGTTCTACTGCCGTGGTCAGGTCATATATGGATAATGAAGAATTAATAAATTCTATTTGTCCTTGGGCAATTCTAGCAGCATCAATCGTGAATGCTTTAACAGGAAATGATTTAGAGATAGCTCCAAGTGAATTCAACAATATTGGAGCAAAAAGCAAGCTAAAGATCATAAAGAAGGATAAATAGTCATATTCTTAAGTAACATTTCTATTTTTTTTTTCACAAAAATCAATTATCATACTTTCATCTAATTTTTTCATACTCAATTTTAAATAAATAATTTAACCAAATTTTCATATTGGCTTCGGAATTATTCATATTATATTCTATAGTGATAGGATTTAAATAAAACTTCACTAATAATTTTATTAACTAAATAAATTTGTTTAGGGAAAAAAATGAAAATTGTTAAAAAAGAAAAAATGACCGCAACAGCATGCAAATGCGGTAGTGCCTGCATTTCCGCAAGTTGTAAATGTGGAAGTGCTTGTATTAGCAGCTGCAAATGTGGAAGCTCATGCTAAAAAATCTATTTATATCTCTTTTTTTTTATATATCCTTTACTTTTTCATAATATATCAATTGTAAGGCAAAATCAATAAGGTTATTCTAGATTTACTCTCTTTTCCTAATATTTTTAAAATTACATAATATGATATCCTTTCATTAAATTAATGTATATAAAAAACATTTATATTGTCATTAAAAAATAATACAAATAATAACGCCAAAAAGCATAAATCCTATCATTATAGAGAGAACTATTATTGAACGATTTCTATATTTTTTTTTTGTATAAGATTCAACAAGATATCTTAAACGAAAGATCCATAAGTACAATGAGCCATCAATGAGGATAATAAAAATGAATATTAAAATCCATATCTCCTTGAACCTAGGATCAGTCCCAAAAATATTCGAGAGAAGTATTGCACCCACCAAGATAAAATAATAAAAGTTCTTAATTGTTTCTAATTTTTTGATCTTATCTTCTATTGACATTTTAAATCTCTTATTGATTTTTGATTAATCTGTGCATTTTGGTATTATTTAAGAATATATTCCTCAATATTCTTTAAAAATGTATTTATTAAAATTTGATTATTTTTTTTTTTCAAACCCTTTTTTTTTAAATTAAAACCTTAATCTTTATATTACGCTTAATTTTACTTTATTTCATGGACCAGAGTTATTATCCATGTATTTTTGACCACATTAGTTTCAGGAGATATTCTGAAATAAATATTTATGATTTGAAAAATGATGATTCATATGTTATTGATGATGAAGCGTATGAATTATTGATGAAATTCGATGGTCAAAAAACAATTCAAGAAATACTTGAGCAGTATCCCTCCAATAAACAGCAAGAAATTACCAACGCTATTAATGATTTTTATGAATTAAATGTTATTAAATTTAGTACAAAAAAAACTGAAGATATTCCCATTCCAATAAAACTAAAAGAGAAAATACCAAAAAAAAATTACATTGGATTACCATATTTTAAGAATTTAATGCTTAATGTAACCGAAAAATGTAATTTGACATGTAAGCATTGCTACATTACTAATAAAAATCCAATAGATTTTCCATTTGATAATTTAAAGGAAATAATCAAAAAATTTTTTGATTTACAGGGAATAAAGATAATTTTGACTGGAGGAGAGCCATATCTTTACACTCACCTGAAAGAATTGTTAGTATTTTTAAAGGCTTATCCTTTACAAAAAGAAATGCTCTCCAATGGAGTTTTAATTAAAAAACATCCTGAAATTCTAACTTTATTGAAAGAAAATTATTTCGATGTTTACATTAGCATTGATGGTATGAAAGATACTCATAATGATTTTAGAAATTCAAATTGTTTTCAGGATACGATCGAGGGAATTAAATTACTGCTTGAAAATGGTATTAATACTTCAATCAATACCATGGTTCATAAACAAAACCTTGATGAATTTGAATCAATGTTAAACCTGATAAATTCTTTAGGAAAAATAAAAAACTGGTCAATTGATATCCCAACATTTAATAATTCCATATCAAAAGATATAATAGATAAATATGCCATAACACCGGATGAAGGAGGAAAAATATTAAAAGATTACGGATGGGGTGTTATTTACGAGTCTGAAGGGGGAAACTATGCCTGTGGACCAAATCTAATGGCAATTGATGTGACAGGAATTGTTACAAAATGTGGATTTTTTTATGAAGAAAGCGTTGGGAATGTTCATGAAATTGGACTCGAAAAAAGTTGGAAACTCATTCAAAAACAGCTTAATTGGTCCATTGATGATTTAAAATGTAATGAACTGAACTGCGAATTTTTAGATGAATGTAGAGGGGGTTGTAGATATAGAGCATATCAACATTCTGGAGATATTCGCGGTATTGATACTTATAAATGTTTTCAATATGGAAAACTTAAAAATAAATCCGAATTAAAATGAATATAGCGAAGCAAAGAGGTGTAAAAATGACAAAAAAACATGAAATAATCAGGTCTGAAGAAGATATAAGCCCATTAAATAGACAATTAATAAATGCTGTCTGTCATAAGTGTAATTTTTATGCAAAAGACCAAGAATATTGGGAAAAAGAATATGAATGTGGAGCTTATAAATTTGTAAGACAACTTGTCGAAGATAATATCATAAATATTGATGAAATTGAAGATCTTTTTAAAAAAATTGATTTAAATCCTTTAAGAGAACTAAGATAAAATAAAATTACAAGTTCTAAATTTTATATTGAGTATTATTTTATTATAGATAAATTCAATTTCAGCATTATTAGAATTATCCACTCTTTTTTATAATATTTTATTCAATTTAATCAGAAGAATTATTTTATTATCAATATTTCTTAAAAAAAGAATTCAATAAATATGATTGATTAATTAAATCTCCATAATTTTCCTCTAAAGATAGAAAGAGTCCCATTTTAAGCGTTAATATATCATATGAACATTTTTTGAATTCGGAATTTGGAAAATAATAAAAAATCAAATGATAAAGGAATTCTTTATGAATTTAATAACTTAATCTATTACGTTAGTAATACTAAAACTAATACCGTAAAATTAAAAAATAAAGCAAGGTAATTCCTCTTTAATGTCTATTAGAATTACAAAAAAACATTCACGGTCAATTATAACTTAAAATTAAATAAATATGATAAATGAAGTTAATCAGAATTAACCTGTCTTAGTAAAAGGTAAATATTATAAACAGATATTATAAAAAAAGGTTATATATAAACTCTATTAAAGAAAGATCAATTTTACTGAATGAAAGTATGATGAAGATAGAAAGAGATGAGCCTATATATTTTGAGGGATTTGAAGTTGGAACTGTTTCTGTAAAATGGGTTCGTAGGATGAAAAATGGAAAAATAATCCGTGAATTTTTACGACATGAAGGGCATCCAAAAGAAATAATTAGAGATATTTTTAAAAGAAATAATATTTCAGAAAGTTCAAGGATTGTTATTACTGGATATGCTACTAAAAGCTATCTTAACTTACCTTATTATTCAGAAGCCGAATGTCTAGAAAAGGCACTCTCTTTTTACAATTTAAAACCAGATATTTTACTATCCCTAGGTGGCGAGACCTTTAGCATATACCCAATGAAAAATGGAATTATCAAAAACATTATATCAACTACGAAATGTGCAGCTGGAACGGGAGAATTTATTGTTCAACAACTCCAACGCATGGGATTATCCCTTGAAAAAGGGATAAATGAAAGTGAAAAAGGCACGATTACGAAACTTGCAACACGCTGTTCTGTTCATTGTAAATCCGACGCAACACATAAGCTCAATAAAGGGGAATGTCAACCGGAAGATATAGCGAAAACATTAATTTATGATTTAGCAAGAAAAGTAAGTGACATGATTAAATCCGCTCAATGGCCTTCAAAACTAATTGTAATATCGGGAGGTGTTGGATTGAATAACGTGTTTATCAAGGATTTGAAGGAGTTTTTTCCTGATTCGGAACTTAAAGTATTACCCGAAAGTTCTTTTTTTGAAGCATTTGGTGCCTCATTGATTGCTTCTGAATTAGATAGTATGATTCCACCAATCGAAACCTGGATTATTAATAAGGAAATGGATTTTGAGATTCGTGATCCATTAAGGAATATAGAACCATTAGTGGAATATAGAGTGAGTTACAATTCTATCGAAAAAATCATTGATAATGATAAATATATTTTAGGTGTCGATGCTGGTTCAACTACTACAAAAGCAGTATTGTATAATATAATTGATCACTCTATTGGAGCTAGTATTTATTTACGCACTTTAGGTAATCCTATTAAGGCAACAAAAAGATGTCTTGAAGAACTTATAAAACAAGTAGGGAAAACCTCGATAAATATCGTTCAATGTGGAGTAACCGGTTCAGCTAGAGAAATGGTTTCAGTTTATTTAGATAATTGTCTAACTTTTAACGAAATATTAGCACATGCGCGATCAGCAGTAGAAGAAGTACCCGATGTAGACACGGTTTTTGAAATTGGAGGTCAAGATTCAAAATTTATATCATTTCTCAAAGGCATCCCAATAGATTATGCTATGAATGAAGGTTGTTCAGCGGGAACGGGAAGTTTTCTTGAAGAATCCGCTTCAGTCGATATGGGAATAAACGTAGAAAATATCAGCGATATAGCAATTAATAGTAGTAATCCAATTGCCTTCGGAGAAAGATGTGCTGCTTTTATCAATACTGATTTGAGAAACGCTCTTCAGCAAGGTGCAAAACAAGAGGATGTAATTGCAGGATTAGTGTATTCAATTGCAGATAATTATCTCTCTCGTATTGTTGGTCCTCGCCATATGGGAGCACATATTCTCTTTCTTGGAGGCGTGGCATTGAATAAATCAGTTGCTCTAGCAATTGCCGCTTGTTCAGGACGAAAAGTCACCGTGCCTACACATCCGGAGCTTATGGGCAGTATTGGTACTGCCTTAATGGTTCTAGACTTAATTAAAAATGGGAGTGTTATTGAACGAAAATTTGTATTAAATGACCTTATCCAAGGAGATATGAAGGTACAAAACAATTTTCAATGTAATGCTTGTGAAAATCATTGTATGATTCAAAATATTTCAATTAGAGGACAAAAATATCCTTTTGGCGGATATTGTTCAAAATATAGATTATTAAGACGCAATAAAAAAGTAAAAGAAGGGCAGAATCTCATAGAAATAAGAAATAACCTAATGTATACGATATATGGACCACAAAATATGGAAAAATCTCCATATAATATTGGAATACCAATGTCACTAACAACACATGTATTATTTCCATTATTTTCAAGATTTTTCAATGAGTTAGGTTTTAAAATAGTAATATCAAATCCTACAAAACTCGATTCTTCAAAATCACTTGGAGCAATATGTTATCCTTGTGAAATTGTACACGGTGCTGTAATGGATCTATTAGAACGAAACATCGATTATATTTTCTTACCTTATGTAATAGAGTTGGAAATACCTTCTGGATATCTTCATGGATATACATGTCCATCAACGGCAGCAATTCCAGATATTATAAGAGCCGCTTTTGAACATGATGCTAATAAGATATTATCACCGCATATCAATATGTCTGAGGGCAATATTGAAACCACGATAAGAGAATTAGTAACTATTGCAGAAAAACTAGGTGTTGAACAAAAAATTGGAGAAAGTGCAGCAGAAGCAGCTCTTGCACATTATTATAGTTTCATAAAAGAATATCAAACAGTGGGTAAAGAAGCGTTGAAAGCACTCAATCAAGAGCCTTCTATAATTATTGCTGGAAGACCATATGTGATTTATCCCTCTGATGTGAATTTAGCATTACCGCGAAAGATTACTAGTAGAGGATATAACGTGATTCCAGCCGATATATTACCTAATTTAAATGATGGAAGAAATCAAGATCGGAATGTATGGTGTTTTACTCAGCAAATCGAGAATGCGATATACTTCGTGCAAGAGAATCCAAATGTTTACATTTGTCTTCTTTCCTGCTTTTCATGCGGTCCTGATAGTATCATGTATCACCACTTTCGACAGGAATTAGAAGGATCAATCTTTTGTTATCTCGAAATAGATTCTCATACTGCTCATGCTGGTTTTGAAACAAGAATAGAAGCTTTTCTTGATATTATAGAAGAACGTCGTCGTAATTTAAACTATAATCTAAATGTGATATAAAATATGTTGGAAAATGTAATTGAAAGAAAAATATTGAATCCTGAATGCAGTTTTTCTGATGATTATCATTTCATTATAGATAGTGAAGGTAAACAAGTACCTTTAGACGATCCAAGAATAGTATTTGTATTTCCTGAAGCCCGAAATTCATATGGAAGGCGATTAGTCATGGATCTTTATGAAAACTATAATCGAAATATTCGCATTGCACCAAAAACGGATTCAAGTATAATTCAATTTGGAAAAAAAATATGTTCAGGGAGAGAATGTCTGGCAGCTGTTGCAATGACCGGAGCAATATTGAAAGATATTAAAGAAAATCGAAATCATGATGAAATTACCATTTATAGAGCTCCTATAGATCAACATGGTCCTTGTCAAAATGGAGGTTGGCCAGTTTTATGGAAAACTTTTTCAAAACGATTGAATGTCAAAAATGCAATGTATTTTATAGCACCTAATTATCGTAATAAATTTTTGGGGCTTCCTCTAGATCTGATTGCGATGGAAAATATTTGCTTCTTAATTGGTAATTATATTGTGGAAGCTCGAAATGCGTTATATTGCATAGCTGAGGATAAAACTTCTGCACTTGATCTTTTTGAAACCATAACTGATAAATTTATAATGGGTGTAAGGACAAAAGCACATGGCTTAAGACCAGGATTGTTAAAATGGGCAAAAGAAGTAGCAAAAATACCCTGTAAAATGAATGTTAGAGAAGCTCCAAAAGTACTAGTTATTGGAGGGCTTAATTTAATGTTTGATCATTATCCCGTGGAAGAATTTTTCCTAAACAAGGGGATCATACCTAAAATCGTTGATTTTTCTGAATCAGCTCTTTTAATCTTATCGGAACCTATTATACGATATGGATTCAAGAAAGGATTAATTTCACCAGAAGAGCAGTTTGATTTCTCTAATATTGATGATTCTGAACTTAAACCAAGTGATGAAATAAAAGAAATTACAAAAGTAAGACGGAGTAAAATGAAAGTTGAGCTCTTGGAGACTCAAAGCAAATCCTTTAGAAAAGCAATGAAAAAATCAAATTTATTGTTTGATTCCAACTCAAATGTCTTGACATACTTGATAAAAGGACACTCATATGTTACTTTAAACAGTTGTACTGAAACTACTTGCATAATAGGACGCTATATCGATTCAATTGAAAAAGATATCTATGATGGATTAATTAATCTTGGAACCTTTAACTGCCAACCAGCAATGAACTCTCAAGCTATTATTAGACCATTGGCAAATAAATCTGATATACCATACGCCGCGGTAGATTGTGAAGGTCCATGGATTTCTTCCAATCAAAAGAGACTTCTTGAAACGATAGCAATCCAAGCAAAAAGATTACGTGAAAGTAAAAATAAAAAATTGAGACCTAATGATAAAATGTCCTTATAATTTCTGTAAAATAGAAAAATTTAATAAAATAAAATTAAAAATAGAAATAATTAGAGGTTAAGATAATATCGCTTTTTTACGTTGGAATAATAATATCCCTATAGTTGTAACTATTAGGGTAAAAATGATCAGATATGTGACTCCAAAACCAATTATATCCCAAGAGTCTAATGCATAAAGCATTATCATTCGTAATACATAGGAAGCCCAATATGTTGGAAAAAAATAACTATATTGATATTCAGCACCCCAAGTAAAAATACCTCCCAAAAATAAAAGTGGGAGGATGATAAACCATGCAAATAAACCCGCTTGGTTATATGTTTTTAGGAATGATGCAAGTAATAACCCTAATCCTAAAGCACTGAATGTCACTAATGCTAATACCATAAATATCAAGAGCCAATTGGCATTAGGATGAACATATGCTCCTATAAGCATTCCTAAAGTCAGCATGATCGTCACTTGAAAAGCAGTTATCATGAATTGGGATAACGCCCCAGATATTAGAATTTGAGAACGAGAAACTGCAGTTGTGCTTAACCGTCTCATGGTCCCAGTTTCCTTTTCTCCTGCAAAATGAGTTGCAACTTGAGAAATACATATTAATATTGAAGCAACTAGAATTGGTGGAAGAAACACATCAAAAAACGTAAATGTTTGTAGATTTAAATCACTATCAATTTCTAAACTTGTAGGATTACCCCCCTTATATAAAATAATCATTGAATTAACTATTTGAGTGGTTACTTGAGTAATTACTTCATATGCAATTTTATCATCTATCGTCTTGACTTCGATTTCAGGTTGTCCAGTTACCTCAGAACCTATAATTTTTTCTGTAAAATTTTGTTCTATTATAATAATTCCGTGACATTTTTCAGTATTTAAAGCTTGTATCGCCTCCAATAATGTATAATTATTTGTCCCTATAATTTTAACATAATCCTTGAATTCGTCATAATTTAATGCTTGAATAAAAGCATCAGATCCACCCGCTTTTGACAAATAATCTATACTTCCGGGTTCACCAGCTCCTTCAACATCATGATTTATGATTATTAGATTGTATGAAATATGAGATACGGATTCGATTTGCATTGAAAATAAAAGCATGAATAAGATTGGAAATCCTATAATAAAGATCACTTGAATTCTATCACGCAACATGTTCTTAAGGTGATTATTAGTCAGATGTAGAATGCGTGGTAATCGGAATCTTGCTACATGTCTATAATGTTTGGCAACAAAATCTCTTTTTTGATCTTTAAAATATACAAGATCCCGATCAAATTCATCATAATCTTTCAAGTATCTCTCAAACTCCTTCCCGTTAAATTGATAAAAACATCTTCGAGACTATTTCTTCGAATAGTAATATCTAGCATCTTTACTTGAACGGCGTCCATAATTTCAGATATGCGTCTTAAACCATCAAGTGCACGTAACTCTATTCTCTTATCATCTATTTTATAAACACTATCGATAAAATCTAACATTTGTATTCTTGGAATCACTTCATCACTACGCATGTAACTATTAATTCTAAAGTTTATAATATCACCACGTCCTAACGTTCCTTTAAGTTCCTCAGGTGTACCAGCTGCGATGATCCTTCCATGATCTATGATGACCAAATTATTTGAAAGAACATCTGCCTCCTCCATGTTATGCGTGGTGAGAATGATGGTTTTATTCTTATTTTGAAATTCTTTAATAAAATCCCATACCACCCTACGCGATTGTGGATCTAAACTCGTACTGGGTTCATCAAAGAATATTATTTCAGGATCATGGACAACCGCCATCAAAACATTAACACGGCGCTTCATGCCATATGAAAATTTCTTAACTTTATCATTCGCACGATCTGTAAGACCCATTTTGCCTAAGAGCTCATCTGTACGTTCAACATAATCCCTTTTCCTCATTTTATGCATTTTAGCAATGAGATATATATTTTCTCTAGCAGTTAAATTATCATATATACTCAATTCTTGAGGGCAAACGCCAATTATTTGTCGAATTTTCTTGGTATGTTTTCGTATATCAAATCCAGAAATGATTGCTGTACCCTTTGTTGGAGGAAGTATGGTGGTCAACATTGAAATTGTGGTACTTTTTCCTGCTCCATTTGGCCCTAGAAACGTGAAAAGAGCACCTTTAGGAATTCTTAAATTGATGCCATTAACAGCCCTTATAGATTTGCCATAATATTTTGTGAGCTTTCGAGTTTCTATTATATATTGGATGATTTTTCACTTCTTGTATGTAATTTTAATTATTTTAATAAATTCTTTTCATATTTTTATTATTATGTTATTGCTTGCTTTCGACTGAAAGATAATAATCCTATTAATATTGTTATTGTTCCAAATAATGTAAGCATGAGTAAATCAAAACCTATATCAATTAAAGTCCACTTTCCATATAACATGATATTACGAACTGCATCAACTGCATAAGAATTTGGAACAACCATGGACCCTGATAACTGACCTGGAATTGTATAGATATTACCAATCATCATCATGGTAAAAGCAACAAAAAATGAGATAAGTGCCGCCGATTTACCATTTTTCACGATTGATCCTAAGAACAAACCGATCCCCATAGAACTTAAATTAAATAACATTGCAACTAAAAATATTAAACCCCAATTTACGTTAGGATGAACAAAAGTTCCAAACAGTAATGATAGTGATACTACAACGAAAAATTGAGCCGTTGCTGCAACAAATTGCGTGATCATAATTGATGTAAATATTGTTCTTTTATCAACAGGTGTTGTAATTAAACGATGTAAAGTTCGAAATTCTTTTTCCCTACCGAATACAATAGTTAAAAGACTTAGACATATAGAAATTGATCCAATTATTATTCCTGGTGTTAATAAATCAAATAGAGTAAGATCATATTCTGCTTCATCTCCTAATTTTGATGAAGTAACCTTAGGTGTTGGAGTATTTTGTACATCCATTATGATTTCATTTGATATATTTAAAAGAATTACACCTAAAACAGCTGTTATAACAATATCATCGTTAACGGTGATTTTAGCAGTAGGAATTTCTGCTTCATATCCTGGTGCATTATAAATAGCTTCTGAGAAATTGCCATCTATCTCTACAATTGCATCAATCCTTCGTGTATCTAATAATTCAACTGCTTCCTCCATTGTATGAATATTAATACCTTCTATAATAAACGTATTTTTATATTGATCTGAGGATAAGACTTTACAAAAAAGCAGAGAAGCATTATGCAAATTTTCCGGTTGAGGCACCTCTTCAATATCATTATTAACTATCGTAATTGTAAATATTTCAGTTGATTCAAAACTGTAATTACCATATGCGATGAATACCATTGAAATTAATAATGCAGGGTAAGCAATTAATCCCAATACTGCATATTTATTTCTATATATATTTTTTAAATTACTGATTGTTAACGAAAATAACCTACTGGGCGTTTTTTTGTCTACCTCCTATATCCTCTAGGCTTTTTTATTATTATGAGGAATGCTAATCCAAAGATTACTGAAATGGATAATAAGATGATTACTCGCGAATCGAATATTCCCTTAAATTTAAAAAAACCGTCATCATTATCATCACCACCATCAGGGACTCCTGGTATATCAGGAATGGTTGGTTCCACGTAAAATGATAATTCATATAATACTATTCTAATAGGTTCATTTAAAAGCTCTTCATATATTGTATCAGCATAAAATCCCGTACTTTTTACCATACCATCGTTATCATATGTAATGCTATATGTAAGATTGACTTCTTCAAGCTGAACATTAGTAAAATTTTGACCCATATACTCAATATGTTCGAATTCTGCTGGTCCTGAATAAACTACTTCATAAATAGTATTACCATCATGTATAACATCTTCCCACCAATCAATATATTCCAAGTTAAGATCAACTATTATTGGAACTACATCTTGTTCCATCAGAGTCATTCTTGCCACGGTAATATTAATTCCAAGATTACTTGCATCTTTATATACTGGTACAACAATAGTATTTATGGCAGAAATATTTTCATTATTAAAATCGTCCGGATTTGTTGTATAGTTCCATTTATCAATAATTACATTCCATCCCTCTGGAGTTTCAATAATATCCGTGATTTCAGAACAAGTTAAATCTCCTTTTACTTCTGGACTAGCAACCACTTTCTCAAATACATCCATATATTCAACTTGAGGCTTTCTTTCTTTAACTAATGGCCAAATCATTTCCATTGCAATAGGGCACCAATAATCCCTGAAGTAATCAACCAATATTCCAAATTTTTCCCACGCAGTAATTAAACCTGAACCATAACCTTGATTTGAAATGTCATATTCAGATATCATCTGATTTTTTAAATCATCATCACCGTGAGAAGATTCATTTACCGCTCTATCATAGAGTTCGAGAAATTCAATTACTCCCTCTCCTAACTCGTTATCTGCTACCAAACCTGGAAGGTTAGTTGTACCATCGATGAGTTTACACACCCAATATTGATTTGCTTGTCCTTCATTATAAAGATCACCATATACAAGATCTGTAGGATCATTATATGTATCTGAGTACCATTCTGAGATACCCTTGATCGGGGGATAGGGGGGATCAAAAAACATTGGATCTGATAAGAACTTGCTTACAGAATAAGTTTCTCCGTTATATGGTGAAGTATATACGTTTCTTTCAAAGTAGAAATGAATTGGAGTACAATAAACATCAAGCCCGATGAGCCTGTCTTCTAACATGTAATTACCCAAATCCTTGGTTTCGTTAAGAACTACAAACCAAGCGGTAGCATTGACAAATTCACGCATATCTTTTAATGTATCATTGTCTAATGTGTCTGTATTCTTTTCAACTACTTCATAGATGTATTTATCTCCTACCTTAACACCAATATCTGTTGTAGCGTTAAATTCTTCACTTATAGTATAATAATTGTTTGGATTCTTTTGGTTTCTATATTCCGTAGTAATCCATTCGTTTGTACGCTCTATATCAGAGATGTGAACTTCATCCAACACCCCTACATATGTTAGACTTGTAGATATTTTTCTAGGTTTCCCAAATCGTAAATATTCATCATTGGTTGTAATATCATATGTAATACCTCTATTTGCTTCTTCAACACCATCAACGTATACCCTTGCAATACTCCCATCATAAGTACATGATACGTGCACCCATACTCCTGCGGTATATATCGGATTCTCAGGATCAGGAGAGCTAGTAGTAACTTCACGAACATAAAGGTCACTACCAATACAAAACGTAATATCCCCACCAGATTCTGTCCTGATTGACCAACCTTTAGGATTAGAATCAAAATATCCATCATCTGGATAGTTATCTATTAATCTCATGTGTCTATTTGCACCAGCATTCATCCAAAATGATACCGTGATCGAATTTCTCGTGTCATAATAACTGCTAAAATCAATATAGTCATTACTATTACCATCAAAGTCAATGGCACCATCAATCATTCCATTGACTTGATCAGCAGAGGTCATTCCACTATTTGGATTTCCATTAATATTGTTGCTAGTTGAATCATAAATGATGCTAGTTGGATTTTCAGATAAGTGCCATACTCCCTTAAAATCACTATTCCACACATCTTCCTCATGTTCTTGAGAACCCAAACCATCAGCACCATAATGCATTAATATAATTGTATCTTCATCACATTTTAATTCAGGTATTCTGACCCACGCGATTAATTGAGCCTGATCAACACTATAATCATAAATATAGCGTTCTACTTCATGATCTAATTGTTCCAAACCATCGAAAAATGCGATATCTTCACCCGTAGGTTTAGCATGTAATTTTAAATCTGAATCAATTATAGAGATTAACAACGGAAAGTCTAAAAGATCTGCGGTCCCTTCAACTAAGTTGTGATTTATCACGATCTCTTTGTAATATGAAAAGTCACTTGGATGTGATGATGTTTTAATGATAGTATTCTCTTCATTCGTAGTATCTTGCATGAAATCATCTTTGATGGGATTAAAATTAAAAAAAGCAGCGAAGTTAAAACAGCAAATAATTAAAAGAGTGAAACCTATAATTCTATCCTTTCTATTAAATGATTTTTTTCTTTTTTTCAATTACCTCATCCCTTTTTTTTTAATATTTCGTTGTGATCTTTATCTCAATAATATTTTTTTCTATATATTTATTAAATGTTGACT
>JBHLME010000044.1:0-33515 GCA_048938445.1 Promethearchaeota archaeon
TTAGTATTATCTATTATTAATTTCGATTTAGATTCTTTAATCAAGGTTTCAGTCATTTTAACATTAGGATCTTTTTCTACTCCAACAGTCATAGAAAAACCTTGAATAATATCTATAAGATTCCCTTCATATTTACGAGAAGAAAATGCTTTGACAGCTCGAAGAATCCATTCACTACTCATGCGGCGTCCAGCAATTTTAAAATTATTAATTCCGATATCTTCATAATGGGATAAATCCTCTGGACGTACCCAACGTGCCTTGATTACTTCAGTTGGATTTGAAAATTTGATAGCACTGCAATTTAGTATGCAAGAATCTAAATAATAGCCACCTAGTTGGTGAGAATATTGAGTGGAATGTCCGACAATATTATAATGATAATATCTAAAGGGACATTGATATAAGCAACCGTCAGTTAAAAGTAGAACAATATTACATTTTACTGCTTTTTTAATTTTCTTCAAGGTCTTGAAATCGCGATTAATCATCACATCCGGAGTAATCTCATCTGCACCCAGCGCTTCATAAAATTTAGCTCGATTTACACTATTGACATGAGCAATAGTAGAAACACGAATTTTCAATTTAGGAAACTGTTCCTTAATGAGCTGAATTAAAAAGGGAATAGTCACGATTACATTATCTGTACCAATATCACTAATCCATTGAATATAGTTTAACAATTTTTTATGATACTCCGCATCATATTCCATATTACCCATACAGGGGGCATTGAGTAAATAAGAGAATTTCATATTTTTCTCGTGAACCCTTTTTATATATTCCTCAATTTGTTCTTCTGTAACTTCATTTAGCAAAAATGAAGGGCGTCCATGACCAACGAACGAGAATTTTCCTACCCCATATATATCTTTGACAGGGTACTTAGCTAATTTATCTATGAGTTCAAAGTCCCAATTTGTTGCAACACATAACTGGATTTTTATCACCATTATCTATTTTTAAGAATCTTCTATATTTACTCATTTTTGAATTGTTTTAGTATGGGCTTTTGCATTAAGCGGCAATAATGGAGCACAAGCCATTAATTTACTCATATCGCCTTCAACTACATAAGTTCCCGCCATTGTTGCTTGGATGGGATCAGATTCACCAGAATTAACTTTTTTAATAGTGTCAAAATCTGTTTTATGGATGATTTTTGGGGTATCATCTCCTGAATATTCACCCATTCCCCATCTCATCTTGTCTTTTTCAACAAATTGCCAGTAATTCATCTCAGGTCTATCAGTTATTTCATATTGAAAAACTAGTGGCGCGATGGGTTCTAATAATGGAGCTAAATCTGGTAGCTCATTATAGGCTTTCATGAAACGTGTAAGATATGCTTCCCATTCTGCTTTTGTATCCATTTTATTTTTTACCTCCATTCCTTTTTGGAATTGTGAATAATTTTCAATAATTATTGGATCTTTAATATCTAATCATTTATCTTTTACTTTCTTAGCTATTAATTCTATACCATAAAATAATGATATAATATAACTAATATCTTCATTATTTATGAAGCGTAATAGTTCAATATTATCTTCAATCAAGAAGTTCATACTTTACGTTTACCCTATTTCAATTTTTTAGTAAAATATCATAAAAAAATATTTTTTAAACATAATAATCAATTCCAGCTTTACAGCCCATTAATAGAAAGTCTGCCATAGTTCCATTATAATCATTTTCAATCTTGTAATAAAGACCATTTTGCGTGAAAGTAACTCCCCAGATAAACTTTTTTTTTTCACTTTGAAGTGGAGTTTTATCAACAAACTTTTTTATGATTGGATGCAAATGTACTGGAACCTCACTATAATGGTCGCATGTTATGCCAAAACATAGACGTTCGATTCTCTCTGAATCCCAACTAAAAGTATAATTAAGATGCGCAGCATCAATACATCCTTCCATAACCTCTTTAGAAGCTATTTCAAATCCTAAATCTTCCACAAGTGCTACACAATTCTCGTAAGCGGCTTTTGAGGGTCTCTGAAGCATGAAATAGATATTAGTCGTATAATTAGAGAAATCAAAAGCAAAAAGACTGAATATATTCAATCCATGTTTATCGAAGTAATCCTTGTATTTTCTCATGCTATTTGGGATATATTTCATTGAGAAGATTGGGTCAATCGTTCCTGGAACGACAAAGGGCCAGATTTTTGATAATCCAATCCTAGCGTCTATATCAACTCCATAACCCATTATATGAAAAGTTTCTTGTACTTCTCTCATCATTTTATGAATGGGGTGTCCATTTTTTTCAATTAAACCTTCATTAATAGCAGTTGTATAAGGATCTGGATCATGAATATGCATCAATTCCACATATCTTACTGAAACATCTCTTTTTTCGACTGGCTTGGTCGTTGTTCTGATTGATACAGGGGATCCTATATAGAATTGACTATAAAGTTTTAATGCTCTCCATATAGCCTCATCATTGCATTTTATTCCTGTAATTTCACAAAGCTTCTCTATGTCTTTAACCAGCTGATCAAGATTTGTATTGCATTTGAAATTGGAGTCTACTTTAGGTAAGTATCTATCGTAAGGAATCCCAAAAGATTCAAGATCCTCAATCATCGTTGGTTGAAAGGCTGGGGGTGTTACTTCAAACAATGCAACAACGAGATCTACCTCTGCTACCATTTTTCCCTTTCGTTCTGCGCATTTTTTTTCGGCTGCTTCAAGAAGTGCTGGTTTTACTACGGGTCTTACCATTTCTGGAATTTTTGAAACCATTCCTTCAAATAAATCTTTAATTTCTCGTTGCCATTCCATTTTATATTAAACCTGCTAATAATCTTCATTTATTTTATTTTTTAAAATCGTTTTATTTGACATTTACTCTTTTTAATTTTTCTGTAACATTGATTAATTTATTTATATTAAACCATTTATTTTACTTCCAATCCTGCTTGTGCTCCCATCGATAATAGTTCTATCATACTCTCTGTATAATCATTTTCAACCTTGAAGAAAAGACCTTCACGAGTGAAAGTTATGCTATAGATAAATTTTTGTATTCCAGTAATGGTTGGTATATTTTCAACAAATTTCTTTATTAATGGATGAAAATTTACTGGAACCTGCCTCTTTTCATGGCATCCAATTCCAAAGCAAATACGCTCAACTCTATCTGTATCCCAGCTGAAAGTATAGTAGATCGTCAGGGCATTGCAGCATTTATTCATAACTTCGGGCGAAGATAATTCAAAACCTAGTTCCTTGAGCAAATTTCCATATTTTTCAGGGGTAGCCTTAGATGGATCCTTAATCATGAAGTAGACATTGATGGTATTATTCAAAAAATCAAGACCAAATACACTAAAAACGTTAAGTCCATGTCTTGTGAAATAATCTTTGTGTTTCTTGATACTGCTTGGGATTGTTGACATTGAATAAACAGGTTCAAATGGACCTGGGACAATGAATGGCCAGATTTTTGATAATCCCTTCCTTACGTCTAAATCTACGCCCCAGCCTAATATTTCGAAAGTGGATATGATCTCATTGAACATCATGTGGATTGGCTCCCCATTCTTTTCGATCAAATCCTCATTAATCGCTGTCGTGTAAGGATCTGGATTATGGGGAATCATATGCTCTAAATAACGCACCGAAATGTCTCTTTTTTCTTTTGGTTTTGTTGTTGTTCGAATAGTGACTGTCGAACCAGTATAAAAATCCTTGTAGGCATTTAATACCTTCCAAATCGCTTTTTCATCGCAATTTACTTCGATAAGTTCCCCGATTTTTAAGATTTGTTCAACCAATTGTTTTAAATCTGTATTAAATTTATATGTACATTTTATTTTTGCGAGATATTTATCGAGATCAACACCTAAACGGATTAAATCTCCTTTCATCATATCTTGAAAAGCTGGTGGTGTTACTTCAAACATTGCAATAACGAGATCCACCTCAGCTACAGCGTTTCCATTTCGCTCCATACATTTTTTTTCAGCGGCTTCACGAACAACAGGACCAACTATTGGTCTAACTGTTTCTGGAGTTCCAGCCACAATTTCTTCATAAAGTGTTTTCACTTTTGGTTGCCATTCCATTTTCCTTTTTACCTCCTTTATCAATTTTCTTTTAATTTTTATTTCAGTTTTGATATTTAGCAAATTGAATTTGGCCCATTTCGTTAAATCCTTCTGGATTATTAAGGCCAATTCCCGGTGCGAACCATCTAGGATTGCTTTCACAATATTCTCTTACTATTTTAAATAGGTCCATTTCTTTGATCTTAGGAGAGATATAAAATTTAGGTTTGAGCAATTTTTCTTCATTCGAAATTATACCATCTCTTTCAGCAATTAATTGGAGAGGTGTATTAGGGTAGATCCTCATTCCAATAAAAATAACTACATCATTATCTCCTTCCCACACCTCTCCCCTATAATTCTCTACAGCTTCTAAACGATTAAATGAAGCTCGTACGGTTTCAAGAGTTTCGCCCGGCCCTCCTATAATAACATGAATTAATTGCTCAATTTCTAACTCAATACATTTCATTGATGTAAGGATAGCATCATCTGGAGTTCTATTTTCCTTAATATTTTTCAACATTTCTTCCGATAAGGATTCAAAACCCGTATCCAGATGAGTAGCACCGCTTTCTTTCATGAGAGGCAATAAATCAACGAATTGCTTATTTGGATCGTAATTTGCCCCCCATTTTAATTCGAATTTACGTTTTATAATTTCTTGGCATATCTCTTTTAGATATTTGTAATTTAAATTGAGAACACCATCAACAAAAAAAATATTTTTAATTCCTAAATTATTTACAATGAAATCAAGTTCATCAGCTATTTTTTCGGGAGATCGATATCGAACGGTTGAACCTTCTATATATCTATAACTACAGTAGATGCATTTATGAGGACAACCTCGTTTTGTTTGAATATTTCCCCATATGGCACCTGTTTTATTCATACAATAGATATATTCATCATTATCCATCAACTGCCTGGCGGGGATTGGCAAATCATCTAAATTTTCCACGCGCCATGGTGTTCTTTGATGATAATTTCCCTTTCCATCTATAAAACAAATACCTTTTTCTATTTTTCTCGGATCATTATCATTCTTAAGATATTTCAAAATTTCAGCAAAAACGTATTCGCCATCACCAATAACACCAATATCGTGGTTTAAATCATATAGAATTTCTTCTGAAAAAATTGAGAAGCCAGCACCACCTAAAACTATTGGAATTTCAGGTTCTGCAATCTCTTTAATATATTGAATGATACGTTTTGTGGGTAAGTAAAAAAATAAATTTGCAGGATAAGTTGTTGAATCAATATTACGAATAGAAATACCAATTAAATGAGGATTAAAATCATCTATTGCTTTTGAAATATCTTTTTTGGAATCATTACTTAGAGTTAAATCCCTTAACATTACTTCATGTCCCTGAGAAAGAAGATAGGAAGCTAAATATGCTTCTCCTATAGGCGGGACCATGACATGAACTAATTCTCGACTTCCAGAAAATATTAACACTCGCATTATATTCACATCTTGATTGTTTGGAATTTAATACCCTTTTATTATTCATTCAATTATTAATTCTTCTCGAGAAGATTCTACCTCATGTTCATGATCATTTTCATGCCAGCAATACGAAAATGAACCAAAAATATCACCAGTTTCACATTCAGCATGTACACGGCAACCACCACCACAATAATTAAGATGATGACAAGATGCACATTTTCCAGTACGCTTCTTCCTATCACGGATATCTTTAAAAAGCTGGGAGTTTAATACATCTTCAAATTTATCTACTAAAGCATTACCAAGTGTTGTTTTCGTTGGATAACCACATGGATAAATCGTACCATCCACGCCGACACCCATCATTGTCCTGCAAGCCAAACATCCTACTCCCCATTCAATTGAGGCTAATTCTTTATCATCTTTTGGCCATTCCATGAAAGGCGTCATTTCATAAATTTCATAAATAGGTAAAATACCTGCTTCACCCTGCCTGATTGTTTCAATAGCATGCCTATATTTAAAATCATAAAGTTTTTTGTATTCTTCTTGACTTAAACCAATTTCATCCCAATATTCAGCTGCTCGATTTTGTTTAACCACTGCCCTAAAAAATGTTTCTGCGCCCCATTTTTCTGATAAAGCTCTAAGTTTATCTAACTCATTAATGTTTTGCTTCATTATGGTTATTGATGTACATACAAATAAACCAAATTTCAAACAATTTTTTATTGCCTTCTCAGCATATTCTAATGAATTAGAGAATCCACGAATTTCATCATTTTTCTTTGGATCAGCACTTTCAAAACTGACAAATACATGACTCAATCCATTTTCTTTGGACATTTTAGCGAAATTCTCATCAAATCTTACTCCATTAGTGATTATAGAATGGATATACCCCCTTTCTTTACAAAATTTCATAATGTCGCTAATATCTTCACGTAAAGTAGGTTCACCTCCGAACCATATGTAGCATCCGTGTTTTCCCTGTTTTTGCAATCCTGTTTCCAAATTTTCTATAATTTGACACCATTCTTCCGTAGAAAGCTCGGGTCGAGGAACTTGGTCATCTGCGGCACAATGTAGGCATTTCATATTGCATCTATCAGTAAGATACATCGCAAAATGTACATTACCTGGATGGAAGGCTTTAATTATACTCTCCCAAGTAACCTTGATTCGATCCAATATCTCTTTGAGTTCAATATATCTCTCAACATCTACTCCTAATGATGTTAAATCTTCAACCATCGTTGGTTTAAATGCTTCAGGGGTTACATCAAATATCCCTGTTATTAAATCGGCTTCATTAATATAGGAACCATTACGTTCATTGCATTTTTTTTCTGCTGCCTTAATTAACATCGGTTTTACAGAAGTACGTATTGCTTCTGGAATTTTTTCTACAATATTTCCAAATAATTCTTCAGTTTCTTTTTCCCAATCCATAAATTCTCACTTTTATTTACAATTTTCATGTATATGGTCATCTTCATGCCAACAGAAAGGAAGAGATGCTAGAAAATCTCCTGTTTCGTTTTCTGCATGACATCTACAACCACCACCACATAATTCAAGGTGATGACAAGACGCGCAGCGCCCCTTTATTTTTCTATCCCTAATAGCTTTGAACATTTCAGATTCCATTATTTCATTGAAATCTTGCTTCAGAACATTACCTAAGGTTATCTGGGATGGATAATCACAAGGAAAGAAATCTCCATTGACATCAATGCCAGAGACTGAACGACATGCTTGGCATCCTACACCCCATTCTAATGCAGTTCGTTCCTCATCATTGAGAGGGCATTCCATGAAAGGTACCATATCATAAATAAGGAATTTATGAATGCCGCTAACTTTCCCTTTTCTTATTGCATCAATAATTCGACCATATTTGAAATTATAAAATTGTCGATATTGATCAAGATCTAATCCAATTTCATCCCAATTTATATCAGCAGATCGTTGCTTAATGATAGCTCTGAAATAAGGTATCACACCCATAGATTCTAATCTATCTTTTATTTCATTTAACTCATCAAAATTATCTTTCTGAACTGTTGCTGTACAAACGGTAAGATGGCCATATTTCAATGATAATTCAATAGCTTTCTCAGCTGCTTCATAAGCTTTCGGAACGCCTCTAATCTTCGCAGCTCTTTCAGGATAAATACTATCATAGCTAATAAAGACATGACTCATCTTAACATCTGCACATAATTTCGCTAGATCCTCATCAAAAAGCATACCATTTGTAGAAACAGCTTGATAATATCCTTTTTCACCACAATATCTTATTAAATCTCTAAGCTCTTTGCGAAGTGTAGGTTCCCCCCCAAACCATATATAACAACCTCTCCTACCACGTTTTCGTAATGTCTGTTCAACATTTTCGATGATCTGAATCCATTGTTCTTTTGATAATTCTGGACGGGGTTTCAACACTGAAGCTCCACAATGTTGGCATTTCTGGTTGCATCGATCAGTTAGATACATTGTGAAATGATACACTCCGGGGAGAAAGGCTGCACCAACATCATCCCATGAACGAGCATGAGCTTTCATAATTTCTGATAACTTTATATATCGGTCAGTATCTATTCCTAGGTTTTTCAAATCATTGACTACGGTTGGTTTAAATGCCTCAGGTGTTATCTCAAATAATGCGGACATCAAATCGTCTTTACTTACAAATCGAGAATTCCTAAGCCTTGCGGTTTTTTCCGCAGTTTCACGCAACATCTGTTTAACCGCATTACGAAACGTTTCAGGTACCTGATCCGTGATGTTCCCATACATTTGTTCAATTTCATTATTCCATTCCATTTTTTACATCTTATATTGATTTTTTAAATATATATTAAGAGATAAGTTATTTTTAAGTATAAATAACAAAATTAATCTAATATCGTAATTCATACAAAATTTTATCAATTAATTCCCTCCCATTGGTAATAATCGTAAAAATCAGTAAAAATATTAATTTCGGGATGGGGATAAGGATTTTTTGAACGAAAAATCCAAAATTTTTCAAAAAGAGCATAATAACGGGAAAATACAAGATTTTTATAGCAATAACTTAAGGTGAGCTTAGATTCTCTGTGAAAAATTCTATTTATAATGCTGATACTTCTATATCTTCTTCTTTCCAGAGTAATATAAAAACCATCAATTCTTTCATTTTTTCTACTATTTCTTTTAATAACATCTAAACGTTTATCATCGAGATAATATCTTAATTCATCCTTTACTCCAAATATTAAATCTAGATCTTGATACTGTGCATCGAATTTTCCTTTAGTTCCAAGAAAATATGTTCCCATATAAATAAGTAATCGATCTTCTTCATTTAAGAATGCACTTTTAACATAATGATAAAAAAGGGTATCAAGATAACAGAAGAAATTAAAAATTATGACGATATCAATCAATTGACCCATGCTAAATTGGATTATTTGATATTCTTTCGGTATAAACTCTAAGATATTAATATATGGTAAAGAAGGAAAGAAAATTGATTTGCCAGAAGTAAAATATTCCTTTAATAAAGAAGAAAAAAACGGAATATCTCCTAAAAACATGTTAATAAATGTAATTGGGAAACAAGAGGAAATAAAAACCAATATCAGAATACATATTAAATTTTTGAGTTTTTTATCATTTTGCACGTCTAAAAAGCTCCTTTCTCTGAATTGGTAAAAAGTTCTCTCCTTTTGAATGATAAAATTACTTTTGCATTAGTTATAAATATTATGATCATATAACTACTTAGTTTTAAAAATAAAGAGAATTTTATGTTCTTTTGCTTGATATTTACTAATAATTATTCGATAGAAGTTTTAAAACGATTATTTCTCCGATCCTCATATATTTTTTTTTTAGAAGGTTCTTAAATGAGTGTTTTATATTTTTAAAAATAAGACTTTAATTAGACCTTTAATTATCTTTCATTTTAGGTTTTTTCGAATCTGTGGTTAGAAGCATTGGTATTGTGCTTAAAAATAAAAGTTTATTCGCATTTTGAATAGAAGTTCCAGAAAAATGTTCCTTATCATAATTTATTAAACTATAAAAATAAGATATTTTACTTCGTTTAAATGCTTCAGCAACTTCCAAAAATGAATTATATTTTAATTTTATCCCAAAACTCTCAGGAGATTCATGGGCAGGAGAACCAGGGAAAATATAATACGGCTCACTCATTATAGAAATTGGCTTAGAATTAGATTTTCCATATTTTAAAATACATTTAATTATAAAATTCCAATCTTTTACAATATCAATAAATTTTTGGAAAGGAAAGCCAATTGTTAACCAAATTCTTAATTTCATTCGTAATAAATTGGCATTTTTTATTAAGTCATTAATTTGACATTGAGGAAATTTAAATGTCGGATCACAAATTTTAGCTATTTTTTGATGAACTTTGGATGATAAAGTTCGAGGAGAAATACTAACTGATGAATCTTTGTGATTGAAAGTTTCATGATAGATTTTCCACATTTCTTTAGGAAATGGTAAACGCCATATCTCTAAATCTCCTCCAATATCAAATTTTTCTTTTTGAATCAACCCAAATAATCTTTTCCAATATTTTAAATTAGCAGGATAGGTACCATGTCCGAAAAATATACTTGGAACCTTATAATTCTCGAGAATATTTCTGATATCTTCTAGTACTCTTTCTGGACTTCTGAGAATAACTTTATTGCGTCCTAATATATTTTGCTGAGCTCTCTGCCCTCCTCCACAGAACGGACAATTAAAAGGACAACCTCTTCCAACGGGTATAATACCAGAGATTCCCATAATCTTTCTACTCTGCTCAAAATAATATTTAGCATTTTTTAGTAATGATATATTTGTAAAGCTAAAATCATCTAATGTTTTTGCTGTATAGGAAATAGAATTAACTTTTATGTGTTTAGAGGAATCTCGATAAGATAAATTGGGAACCGAATCTAAAGGTTGATTTTTATTAATCTTTTGTATGTATTTTAAAAATGGAATTTCGCCCTCTCCCCTAATGACACCATCAATTGCTTTATAGTTTTTTAAAATTTCATTATGATAATATGAAGCACTGTACCCCCCAAGAATCACTTTAGCACTGGGATTTAATTTTTTTACTAATCGAGCAACTTCAATTGCTCCATATGCATTATGTATCCAATGTAAGTCTATTCCGCATATATTAAAATTAATATTTTTAAGATAGTCTGATATTGCCCAATTATGATTTAAATTCTGCTCTAAAGGATAATTAATAATTCTAACTCCAAAACCTTCTTTCTCAAGGACATCGCCAATAGCAAATAAACCCATTGGAATGAACATATACGAGCCCCGGGCAAATTTAGCGATTTTGCTATTAAAAGATTTTACAGTTCTAGGTGGATGAATTAAAATTACATCGTAGTTTTTCAAGATTACTGCCAAAAATTTTGATTAGAAATGAATGGTAATTAAATTATAGTGTAAGATATATATTTTATCATTAAATTTGTGATATGCAAAGATGAGTTATTAAAGATATATACTTTTTATTTTAATAAATAAATTAAGCAATCTAACTTACGTAAAATTTAAATATATTTTAAACGAAGGTTAAATTACAAATTTAAAATCAATTATAAAAATGAATAATATGATAATTTTAGACGGAAATTTTTTCGATTTTTTGTTCATGATAGTTTTCCCTTTAGTACTACTCGGGTTACTTCTAATTATTTTTATAAGTGGACTATTTAAAAAAAAACCAAAACAAGAACTTATGACTTTAGATGAATTTATAATGGATTGGCTTAAGGATCACGGACAAGCTCATAAATTGGAGGAACAGTTTGCTAAAATGAAAAAAGATCCTGCTGGAAAAATTTACATGCCGTTAACATATCATGGCGCAAAATTTGCCATAAGATGCGGTTTAACTCCAAATAAAGTATCTTATATTAATTTAATATTATCATTTTTCATATTTTGGGCAGTAATAATGATAAGTAAAGGTCATACTTGTAATTTATTTTCTCAACAACCTTATTTTGGAGCTTGGTTTATTCCTCTTGCATTTTTAGCTTTATTTACAGGAATTATTGATGGAATCGATGGATCGATAGCTAGGTTATTGGATATAAAATCTAAAAGTGGTGCGTGGTTAGATAATGTGATTGACAGAATATGTGATATATTATTATTAGTTTGTTTAGTTCCCACTAGTTTTATGGTTGTTTCGATTTTAGGGTATAGGTTAGATTTTACATGGATCGTTTGGACAAATATTTTTTTAGTTTTTCTCTATGAATACATGAGAGCAAGACATGAAGGTTTAGGTCTGCATGAAGCAAAACCGTTTATTGGTGAAAGAATAACGCGTTTTTTTCTAATATTTACATTTTTCTTGATTTACGGTATTTCGAGTTTTTTTGTATTGTTGACAAATTGGATTTATCCCTCTGCTACAAAAATTTGGACGAATTCTCACATTGGAACAATAACATGGAATATGTTAATTTATCAAATAATCTTATTATTGATTATGGTTTTTTCATCAATTAAATTAGCCAGCTATAGTTTGAAAAATTTAAAAAGATTAGATCGTGGAGAATGAATGAGGATTAAAAAATAATTAATGTAAAAAGGGGTATAACAAAATTAATTTTAAAGGATTTTTATATTTAGTTTTACTGGTAATCTTTTTTGTTCTATTACACTTATATTTTCCACCTTATTTATCATCAGGAACAAAGACCGCAATAGATACATTTATTGCTGACCCTTTGACTTATTGGTGGTTTATATTTCCCTTAATTGGTTTAATTGTATGGTTGATATTGATTATATATTATGGAAAATACTTTTTAGCTTCATTTGGTCGTGGTTATAGAACTAAAAAGCCCTATTATCCAAAAATAAGTATAATGATTGCCTCTAAAAATGAAAGAATATTATTAGAAAGAACCTTAAATTCGATTGTTGAATCTGATTTTCCTAAAGAAAATATCCAATTAATTATAATAACCAGTGGATCGACAGACGATACTACAGAATTTTGTTATAATTTTGCTAAGAAACATAACACAATAGATATAGAAGTTTTATCTGATGATCTTCCCAAAAAGGGAAAACCTCCTGCAATGAATTATGGTCTAAAATTCGTAAAAAATGAAATTATTGTTCTTTATGATTCTGGTTGTATTTTACAAAAAGATACATTAAAGAATTTAATATCCCGATTTCAAAAGAAAAAAATTAATGCGGTTATTGGACCTGTTTTAGTTACAAATTGGAAGACTAATATATTGACTAGAGCGATATTTCTTGATTATTCATTTTTATCGGGAGGAGGATTATTATTTGAAACAAAAAATAGATTAGGTAAATCAGCTTTTTCATTTGGACGAAACTTTGCAGTAAGAACGGAATATCTAAAGAAATATGGTGGATTTAACGAAGATTCAACCACAGAAGACCTTTATCTTTCTGTGCTTTTAAATATGGATGGAATAAAAATTTACTTTTCTCCTAAAGCAAAAGTTTATGAACACGTACCTAGTACATGGAAGATTTTAGCAAAACAACGTGAACGATGGCTTGCAGGATATATTTTTGATATGCCACAATTAATGGCAATGGAAGGTGAAAAAAAGAACGGAAAATCAGTAATTATTGATAGGAATATGACAATGACATTTTTAGGAAATATTGATTCTTGGATGCCTATATTTATTGGATTAGCAATTTTATTTTTCATTATTGGAGAATTCTACCTTCTTAGCTGGACCCTCGCCTGTTTATTCTTTCAATTTGGATTTTTGTTCAATGCTGTGCGAAAATATGGAGATAAACATTTCAGTATTTTGTTTTTGTGGCCATTATCCGGTTATATTCATCTTTATATGTTTTTACATCAGTTTAAACTTCCAAAAGAAATAAGTTGGGATAAAACTCCGATGCTTCTCGAGAAGCAAGAAGAAGAAATAATTGCTTTATCTTCTAAATAACTTTAAAATAAAAATTGATGAATTTTTTATTCTCAAAATTTATTAATATTTAGTATTTAAAATTAATCAATACAGTTTTTTGTCGACGTAATTATTATGGTGTTTTTAAAATTTCACGATCTTTTACCCGAAGAATTAAAAACAAAATATTTTGATTTTAAACCATGTAATTATCCAAATGAAAAATTTTGTAAAGATTTATTAGAGCAAATAAAATTATCCTACAATAATTGTAAATATTATCAAGAAAATCTCTGTAAAAAATTCAATTTTACGATTCCAGACTATTTAAATATCGATGATCTAGAAGCAATTCCATATATTCCGACAGAAACTTACAAAAAATCAGGAAATCGGACATTGCAACTTTTAAAAACCACTCTTGATAATATTGCACTCTTTTCATGTTCCTCATCTACAACCGGCGATCCTTCAATAGTTCCTCGAACTTTGGAAGATTTTGATCAATTACAGTATAATTCGATTAAAGCTTTTACTGATTTTTTTGGATGGAAAGATTTAATAGTAGGACCAAAAAAATGCGTAGTTTTTAATTTTTCACCTGATCGATTACTAATGTCATTGATGGCAAAAAAAAATATTAAAGAATTTGAATATATAGATAAAACTCGCTATTTTACAGCATGCATGAATAAACCTTGGGAATATTATGGGCATGAGGAATATATGGTAAAATTTAAGCATTTAAAATCAATTTGGAACGTTATTAAATCCTTTTCAATAAAAGCAGCGTTTATTTTAGATGTAAGTAAAATGTTGAAAATGATCGAAAAAATTTTAAAGACTGGATCTTGGAAAAAAATGGAAGTAAATAAAATTTTACTTGGTGGAAGCCCACTTTTAATGAATAATATGTTTAAAAAAAGATTATTAGAAGAAAATATATTTTATGACCTTGATGGTTTTGCTACTGTTGGATGCGGTGGTGGTGGATGGGAAGGAGTAAAAGGTGAAGCAAAATTGGATGCCGTTAATAAAGTTAAATTTATTGAATATTATGAACAAGTCTTTAATATCAAATCAAAAGATATAGCAGATATTTATGCATTTACCGAAGGACCAACTCTTTTTGGGGGACATTGGTCTGAGAAGTACCAAGATTTTTTATTGCATTGTCCTGATACTTCCCGAATTATTGTGAGAGATCTAAATAAATTAAAACCTATAGATAATGGTGAAGAAGGCTTATTAGAAGTAATTACACCTTATGGCGTCAACGGTACAATAAATCAAGCAGTCCTAGTTGATGATATTGTCGAGCTAATTTCAAAAAATAAGTGTTCAGAATGTGGCTATCAAGGAGCTACCTTTCGAATTCTAGGACGATTAAAAAATGCTCAAGGTAAAAGCTGTTCTTCTTTAATTAATTGGATCTACTAATGATTTTTTATTTTAATAAGATTAAAAATATAAAAATAACTACTAAGGTTAATTAAGGAGTATTCTTTTAATGAAAATCAATCTTATTAATCCCGCACCTTCAAAAATTAAAGATGGACAGAATGAAACATTATTTTATGCTTCTTCTCCTCCGTTAGGATTAATGTATCTTGCTACATATTTAAAAAATTCGGGTCATAAAATTTCTATTTTAGATCAAGCGGCTGTTAATTATGAGAATAGTGATGTTATTAACTGGGTTAAAAAAGGAGACCCAGATGTAGTAGGTTTTTCAATTTTATGTGCTTCTATAGAAAATGCGAAAATAATATCTAAAGCAATAAAAACCTGGAATCCTAATCTGAACACCATTTTTGGGAATTATCTTGCAACATTTTACGCAAGAAAAATCTTAGAAAATTATGATTGGGTAGATATTTGCGTGCGAGGGGATGGTGAAACAACTTTCTCAGAGCTTACGGAAAAGATAGAATTAAACAAAAATCTTAATGAAGTTGCTGGAATAACATATAAAAGTAACGGGAAAATTATAGAGAATAAGAATCGACAGTTAATTAAAAATCTTGATATTTTACCATTCCCCGACCGAAAATTAGTTCCAAATAACTATAAAAATCGTATTGGGGGAATTGATGTATCACCACGAAAATTTACAACAATGGTTACTTCAAGAGGATGCCCTTTTGGATGCGATTTCTGCGCGTGCACAGCATTCTCTCAAGGGCTTTGGAGGACTCGATCAGTAAATAATATATTTGAAGAGATATGCGAATTAGCGAATCTAGGTTTTAAAGAAATCCTTTTCGTTGATGATAATTTTACATTTAATAGAAAAAGAATAGTCGAATTATGCAACAAAATAATGAAGGAAAAAATGGATATGGTATTTGTATGTGATGGAAGAGTAAATAATAGCTCCATTAATTTCCTGAGAACTATGAAAAAAGCAAATTTTGAAATCCTCATGTATGGAATAGAAAGTAGTTCTCAAAGAATATTAAATTATTACAATAAAAAAATAACACCTCAAATGAGTGAAACTGCTGTAAAAAATGCACGTAAGGCGGGTTTTAAGATGATTGTTGGGTCATTTATGATAGGTGGGCTTGATGAAACATATGCTGAGGCAATTAATACTCTTAAATTTATTTCAAAACTCGATATTGATTTTCCTCATATAATTTTTACGCGAGCATTACCAGGAACTCAGCTTTTCAATAATTTAATCAAAAGAAAAATAATTGATGAAAATAAATATTGGGAAAGAGGAGTAGATCTTATAGATTTACCTGAAGCAAAAATGGATCGACAAGTAATTTATAAAATAATAAAAGAACAGTTTCATTTAAATTTCTTCAGACCTAAATATTTGATTAAATCTCTTTTACGAACATTAATGAGTAGATACAGGCAAGAAATGTATTTAAATCATCTAAATTTTCATGATTTAGATAAATTTATTAAGTTGATAAATAATCCTCCTGATTTATTTTAATCTAAAATTTATGGAGTGATATATGAATATGAAAATAGCGTTAATAAATCCAAGTTTAGAAACAAAGATCTATTCTCCGTGGCCTCCTCTAGGTATTCTATATTTAGGAACTATATTGAAAGAAAATGGGTTTACAGTTAAATTATTAGATGCAGCAGCTAAATTTTATGGAAAAAAAAAAGTTATAAATTGGTTAAAATATGAAAAACCTGATATAATTGGAATTTCAGTCTTTACAGTAGCATTTCTTCCAGCAATAAATCTCATTAAAGAAATCAAAAATTGGAATCCATCTATAAAAATCATAATAGGGCATTATCATCCTAGCATGGAGGCTGAAAACATACTTCGAAAGTATGGGGATTACGTTGACTATTGTGTGAGAGGGGAAGGAGAATATTCATTCTTAGAACTATGTGAATTTTTAGATAAAAATAAAGATGGTTCACCAAATAATATTAAGGGAATTGCTTTTCAAGATTCTAAAAAGAAAATTATCTTAACTCCAGAAACTCCCTTAATTATGGATTTAAATGATCTTCCTTTTCCTGACAGAAAACTGCTTGATTTTGATTATAAATGGAATTTTTCTGGATTTGAATTCTCAAAATCGAAACTTACTTCAATAGTCTCTTCACGTGGGTGTCCATTTAATTGTTCATATTGTGCATGTACAAAATTTGCGAAACGCAGATTTCGACCAAGAAGTCCTGAAAATATAATCAACGAAATGCTTTTATTAGAAGGGCAAGGGTATACCCAATTAAATTTTGTCGATGATAATTTTACTTTACAACCCAAGAGAACCATAAAAATCTGTCAATTAATCAAAAAAGAAAAAATTGATATTAATTGGCATACAGATGGACGAGTTGACCAAACTTCTCAAGAGATGTTAAATTGGATGAGAAAAGCAGGTTGCAAATCTATATGGTATGGATTTGAAAGTGCAAATCAGCGTATTCTTGATATTTATAATAAAAGAACTAAGGTATCTCAATTTTATGAGGCAATCCATAAAGCTCGTAAAGCAAAAATAGATCTTATAGTCGGTTTATTTATGCTTGGAGCACCAACAGAAACGTTAGATGAAGTAAAAAAGACTATTAAGTTTGCTGTTAATTCTGACATCGATGTGCCGTTTTTTAATGTTGTTGAGATTTTTTCAGGAACAAAATTTTGGGATGATTATTGTTCCAAGGGATTAATTAATTCACATGATAGAGTAAAAACTTCTGTGGGTGGGCAGATCTATGAAGTTGAGCGATGGGAAACTACAACCAGAGTAATAGACTTTTTATTATCCCCTGAAGAACGAGAACAAATGTTAATTGAAATCCAAAATGCGTACGAAAAATTTTTCTCTTTTGAAAGAAAGATGATATTTATGTGGAAGATGCTCTATCGTACAATAAGAAGTAAATTCATGCTAAATATGGCATACAATATTATGAGAAATTTTAAAGAAGCTTTAGGAGCTATATCAGCATTCAGGAGTAGTAAACCTAGAGGTTTTGGAACATACGATGAGTGATTAAAAATACAATAGGATATATCAAAAAAATGAAAATTGTTTTAATTTTTCCAGTTCCAATGGATTTAAATCGAAAAGACCCCAAACCTATGTTTGCTAGCTTCGCAGAGCCACTGGGATTATTATATATTGCGGGGGTTTTAATGGAAGAGGGATATGATGTATCGATATTAGATCATGGTGCTACAGATTATACATTTTCTCAAGTATTAAATTGGATAAAAAAGGAGGATCCAGATGTTTTAGGTATTTCGGTTCTAACTCGTTCCTTCCTCTCTGGAATCAAAATAGCGAAGTTAGCAAAGGAATGGAATCCAAATATAACGATTATTTTAGGTAATTATCAAACTGTCTGTGCTGAAAGGATATTAAAGAAATATAATTTCATAGATTTTTGTATCAGAGGTGAAGGTGAATATACAATGCTTGAATTATTACCAGTAATTCAAAAAAAACAAACAAATTACGAAGATATTAAGGGAATTTATTATAGAAAAAATGGAATTGTTAAATCAACTGCACCTCGTGAATTAGAAAAAGATATAGATAAATTTCCAATTCCTGATCGTAAAATATGTCAAGGATTTAAATATAAGATGTCTATGGGGAGCCTGGATATTTCTACTGAAAAATCTGGAACGATAATAATGAGCCGTGGATGTCCTTATCAATGCCGGTTCTGTTCAGTTAATCATGAAAATTGGCGACATAGGTCAGTGAGGAATATAATTCAAGAATTACACCTTTTAGAGTCTGAAGGATATCGAGAAATTATGATTATGGATGACAATTTTACAATAAATCCTAAATGGGTAAAACAAATCTGTAAGAGCATTATTAAAGAAAAAATTGATTTGATTTTTCATTGTGAAGCTAGAATCGAAGGAACCAAAGAAATGTATGAATACATGAATAAGGCTAATGTCAAAACTATTTTTTATGGTATGGAATCCGGTAGCCAACGAGTATTAGATTATTATCAAAAAAATATAACTCCCTCTCAGTGTAAATTGGCATTAAAAAAAGCTCGGAATGCTGGAATTGATATGCTATTCGCATCCTTTATTCTTGGGGCACCTATTGAAAATCTTAATGATATCCAAAAAACCATAAATTTTGCTTTAAGTTCTGACATTGATTATGCCATGTTTCACGTATTTGAAGTATTTCCTGGTATTAAAATCTGGGATGAATTAGTTGAACAAAACA
This sequence comes from Promethearchaeota archaeon, assembly GCA_048938445.1. Lineage (GTDB taxonomy): Archaea > Asgardarchaeota > Lokiarchaeia > Sigyniarchaeales > SOKP01 > FT1-020. Next base: position 19,196 of record JBHLME010000044.1, read on the forward strand.
AGATAGATGAAAATAAATACTGGGAAACAGGAGTTCGAGTAGCTGAACTTCCATTTTATAATATTGATTTAGAATTATTAATCGATATAATAAGAAAAACTTATAAGAAATTTTATTCATTAGCAAGACCAAAATTCATTTTTAAACAATTTGCAAGGTCATTAAGAAGTCCGTATCGCCGTGATAAATTAAAAAATCTAGGCAAAGATTTTCGTTCTTCATTAAGGATGTTGGATTCGTTAAGTGAAAAAAGATTCTGAATAAAGTTCAACTAATAATTATATTAGAAAATAATAACGGCCATAATAATGCTCACTATTAGTGCTATTGAATTTGTGATAATCCCAAAAATCCCAAATATACTTCCAGCTTTTTCGATGCTATTTATTTGTTCCAAATTTTCTGCCTTCCTACTCTCTACTCTAGATAAAATTCCTAATGTTAATCCAAATATATGAAGGCATATGACTAGTATTAGTAATATGAATAATATTCTTTTAATCTCGCTTTCACTATAATTAAAGTAAGAAAATTGGAACATTGATCGTAAAAATATATATCTCATAGCATAAGAACCAAAATAATAAGCGAATATTCCTATCCCAATAGAAATTAATGCAAATCCTAAACACTTTTTTGAATGTGGCCCCGGCACTCCTTTTTCTTGCTTGTAACCTGGAAAATAATCAGGCGCGGGAAGTGGTTTAGTTCTAGGTATTGCTAAGTATTGAGTACTATCAGTTCTTGATTGAGATGTTTTAGATATAATTGTGAGATCATTTCCACAGTGAACACAAAACCTCTGATTTGGCACTTTCAATTCTTTTCCACAATTAGGACAATACATGACTTATCATCTAAATATGTTTTAAATAATATAATATGGATTATTAAAAGTCATAAAAATATTAATATTAATTTTTTTTCATTCTTTAAGTTCGTAAAAGTAGAAATGGAAATACAAGTAATATTACTACTATTACTATTACATTAATGATAATCCCTATTATCCCGAACACGTTTCCAACTTGCTGAACAGCATTATCTGGTTCCATTTTATCCGCTTTTATACTTTTTAGTTTAGACAAAATACCAAATATCAATCCCACTACATTGATTGCTAGGCATATTATGAATCCTACAATATACAATCTAAATATTATTATCGGACCTGATATTATAATTCCAAGAATTACCAATGCAATAGATACTAATGCAAAACCTAAACAATATCTTGAATTTCGGTACGGATCATCTGGCAATGGCTTACTAACAGGAATATAAGTATATCCTGGGATTTTTTGTGATATCGTATGTGATCTATACTGAGTTCTTTCAGTTCTTAATTGGGGCGTTTCAGAAATGATTGTAAGAGCAGTTCCACAGTTATAGCAATACCTTTGATTTGGTATTTTTATTTCTACACCACAGTTAGAGCAAAACATATTTTATCATCCAATTAGATTTTTATCAATGGTTCTAATTTTATGTTATTTATCAATACATTTAATTATTAAAGAATTAGCCTCTTGAATATTTATTTTACTTTTAATATATAAGTTACGTAATAAACTAATATGCTTGTAATTAAAGTAAATTTAAATAACTTGTAAATAATATCGAATTTTTTCATGAGTTTGATGATTAAATATATGATAAGAAAAGAAAGAGCGATACATGAAGCTAATAGTATCATATTAAAAATCACAAAACTGCATACAAATAGAGCTATTAAAACCAAAAAAAGAGTATTTAGCTGAACAAATTCCCAAACGGAATTTTTGCTAAATATTGGTTCTGTTTTAAAAGAAAGCTCCATATTATGAAGAATTGATAACATTGAATAATATTTCCCATATTGTACATATTTTTTAATATTATGAAGAGGAGGTCTAATACCAATATGAACAACCAATCCTTTAGGAGCATAAATTAATTTAAATCCCTTTTTTAATGCCCTCCATGAAAATTCTAAATCTTCAACTCTATAATTTAAAAAACCTCCAATTGAAATCCATAAGTTTTTTTTAAAAACCATGTTACTCGTATCAAGAAAATTCATCGGGGAATCTTTTTTTATAATTATATCGTTTTTCATATTGAATGGGATTAATTTTGTTTCTGATCTGTCGCAAGATACAATCCTTCCTCCAACCATATCATAATTATTCAAATAAGGTATTAAATTTTTTAACCAATTCCTTGACACAAAGCAATCAGAATCAGTTAGGGCAATAATATCATATTTCGCTTTTTTAATACCAATATTTCTTGCTTCCGCTGATCCAACAGGTTTATTTAAAAGTATTGATTTTATTGGATATTTCTTTAATAAGTCTTTTGTGTTATCTTTTGAACAATCATCAACAATTATTATTTCATATTGCGAATAATTCAAATTTAATAAATTTTTAATAAGATTATCAATAAGATAGCCTCTGTTCTTTATAGGAATAACTATTGATACAGGTTTTAGAATAGAACTCAACACTATATTTTAATTTAAAAAATTACATAGTTTAAATATATTGAAATTTTTTAATCTGATTAAACGAACTTAAAATAAAATGGGTAATAAAAAATATAAGATCTTAAAAAAATTGGGCCTTAGCTACTTAAAAAGAATTCTAAAACTAACAAAAGGTCCTGTATTTGTTAGTATATTTTTTACCCGAGATTGTAATTATAATTGTTCTTACTGTGGCACTTCAAAAAGACAGAAAAAACCAGATATTTCCTTAAGACAATGGAAAAATATAATTAATCAATTATATAATCAGGGTTGTTGTTTTATAACTATCTATGGTGGTGAACCAACACTTCGGTCAGATTTAGGAGAATTATTAAAGCATTGCATAGATTTAAATATATTTACACTTGTAGTAACAAACGGATCTCTATTAAATGAAGATTTACTTGAAGAATTTGCTTCATATGGATATTTTCTTCTAGGTATAGGTCTTGATAGTCTTTCAGAAACTAGTTTTAGTTCTAAAAAATATCGTCCGGAATTAATTGAATTGCTTCATAAAATAAAAGAAAAATATCCTGACAACATAGATTATAATTTTCATATTATCATCACTAAAGAAAGTGTAAAAGAAATAATACCATTAATAAAAACTATTAATAATAAATTAGATTGTCGATATTCGATAGATCCCGTCCACTCATCATTGAGTTCGGATGAAAAATATCAATTCAGAGGTTTTTGTCCAAATTTATTAGTAAAAAAAGAAGTTATGAATCGATTGAGAAACGTTATTCGAAATTTAAAAAAACATGGTATCTATATCTGGGGCCCTAATGTCTATTATTATTATATGGTAAAATGGTATCAAAGAAAATATTTTTGGGATTGTGATGCTGGTGATTTATATTATGCGATTGATAATGATGGAACTGTAATGCTCTGTGAAGATGTAAATACTGATATTCAATTTAATGATTTCATCAAATTACCCAGGAAAAAAAGAATTAAGATTATTAAAAAATTTAAATTTAAATATTGTACTTGTTTTAAACCATGTTATTGGAATCCTACTAATTTAGTTAAGCATCCTATTAGAAATCTTATATATAAATTTAGATTTAAATAAAAATTATTAATTAAAAATTGCCCTTTATTACCATAAATCAACTGGAAATTTTCTACATTGAAAACAATATCTCAGGTACTCCTTTATTATTTATTCATGGATGGTTGGGAAGTTCGCCTGAATGGATTCATCAATTTAATTATTTTAAATCAAAAGCGCATATTATAATATTAGATTTACCTGGTTTTGGAAAATCAAATAAACCAAAAACAAGATATTCTATTGAATTTTTTACCAAACATATATTAGATTTTATTAAATTACGCGGATATCAGGAAGTTATTCTTATTGGTCATTCTTTAGGAGGAATGATCGCACAAAATATCACTATTCAAAAACCAACATTAGTAAAAAAACTCATCTTAATTAGTACTGCTGCAACATTTTCTCAATCAATCAAAAAAAAAATTACGTTATTTTGGGTAAATATAATCTTTAAATTAACTTATAAGAGTTTTTTAAAAAATAGTATAAAACAAATTTTATCAATAAAAAGTGAAAATAGGGAATTTAAAAAACTTTATAATAATACTTTGAAAATTCCGAAGTCTGTAGTGTTGAGTACTTTTAAAAATATGACCTCTAAATTTAATTTGAATAAAAAATTATCCAGAATTTTTCACCCAACTTTGCTAATATATGGTAAAGAAGATCGAATAATTTCTAGATCATCAATAAAAAATTTGGGTAATTTAATTCCTAATTCGGAGGTATATATTATTGAAAATAGCCCACATAGGGTAATGGTTGAAAATTATATAGAAGTAAATAAAATTATTGATGATTTTATTAATAAGTAATTTCAAACTTTTTATTTGTCTCTTCTTTTTCAGATTCGGTTAATTCTCTCACAACTTTAGCAGGAGAACCAATTGCAATAGAATATGGTGGAATATCATCTGCCACTACTGAACTTGCTCCAATAATCGAACCTCGTCCAATTGTAACTCCTGGTAAAATAAGAGAGTAAGCACCGATTCTCGCATTTTCACAGATTTTAATAGGTCCAAAACTAAAGCTTCCATGTTTTATATGCATTGCGTTATGAGTTAATAATTTTACACCTATTCCACAGCCACTACCATCCTCAAATTCAATTAATTCTGGTAAGAGGGGGTCAGGTATTGCCTTTTCAGAAATATGGCAATTTTTTCCTATTTTCATTCCTATAAATCGAAATAATTTATTTCTCGCTCGTGGCCAACCAGCTAAATATGTAACTATTAAGGAGAATAAATGATTAAAAGCTCCTTTAATAAACCATGAAATTGAAAATCCCTGGCTCTGAAGATATTTTGCAATAATTAACATTGGTACAGGTGTGAAAAGATATTCATCAGTTTCTATATTAATATATGTTATTTTCCCCTTAACTTCAATTTTAAAATCCGGTCTTTTATGTTTCCAAATTTTTTTAGCTTTTCTCAAATCTTTAAAAAAAACCAACAGGTCCGTAATTACTACCACTAAGATTAGACTTAGAGCAAAATTAATAGGCAAAAAAAGCAAACATAACATTAACCTTGTATTTAGAGTTAAATCTCTATTAAATAATATACCAAAATAAGTATAATAAACTACAATAAAGGTAATCATTACAAAGCCTAGTAAACTAAAAATATATATTTTTGAACCAGTTAATTGCCTAGTTTTTGCTAAGTTATATCCTAAGACATATAATGGAAGCAAAACCGCATATGCAATTATAACTCCACCATAGACAAAAATACTATATTTGTAAAAAATTAATGATAACCAAAATACTATATAATTATATATTAGATCTATCCATGGAATTGAAAAAAAAATTCGATGTATCACCAATAAAATGACAAATGTTACATTTAAGAGTAAAAAACTAAATGAAATTATAAATCCTTTTTTCATTTTAACAATTATTCTCTAATTGAATTTAAAATATTATAGAATAATAAAAAATCATCTTTTAATAATAAATGGATTTTCGATTCTGAAATGCATGCTCCTAAAATATCTGTCATTATCCCAACATATAATGAGGAAACTAACATAAAAGAAACTTTGATAGCTATTAAAAAGCAACAATGCGATTTTCCATATGAAATTATAGTAGCTGATGGACAAAGCTCCGATAAAACTGTCTCTATTGCTAAAAAATTTGCGAAAGTATATATATCACCTCAAAAGGGTAAGGCATTTCAATTAAATCATGTTGTCCCAAAATCATCTGGAGATCTTCTTCTATTTTTGGACGCTGATACATTGATAGATCCATTATTTTTACAAAAGATCTACAAAATTTTTAAAAAAGATAAAAATCTATTTGCCTGTAGCGCTAGATTTAAATATTATAATGGAAAATGCCTTTCTTTAAAATTAGGTTCATTAAAATTTATTATAACATCATATTTTTTTCAAAATATTAATATGCATTTATATTATTTTTTTAAAACCTTATTTGGCTATCCTGAACTCTCTGGGTGTAATATAATCGTTAGAAAAGATATATTCTTAAAAGCAGGTGGATTTAAGCAACCGCCTAATTCATTAGGAATCGATAAGGTTTTCTCAGATTCTTTAATATATCTAATAAGAAAGATGAAAAAGGGTAAAATTAAAACCTTAAATTTTATTTCAGTTTTAACAAGTGGAAGACATTTAAACATGCGTCGTAGTTTAAAACGCATTAGCCAATATCATTCAGAAAAGGATTTGTATAATCAATTAGCAAAAAAAGTCGAATAAAGGAATTAACTGTGTTAAAAGTTAATTAGATTGTTCTTGTCATTTTTACAATTTAAAAGCACTTGAATCAAATAAAGAACTACACCCTTTCCCTATCGAAGGAGTTAAGCGTCCTACTATTCGAAAAATAGCGTCATCTCTCCCGCATTCGGGACATTTATTCCAGTTCTCTACTTGAGCAATATCGTCCAATAATACTGCCACACCTGCGTAGCTATCTACGCCATAAGGGGTTATTAATTCTAGAATTCCAGACTCTCCTGTCTTTTTTATTGATTCTAATGTATTAATATCACGGATTACAACTCTACCTTTGTTCTTATTAACATGGAGTAGGAAATCGTTATAATTTTTTGACCAATGACCCCCACATGCTAATGGACTTTCAGTTGCAGCAAAATTATCACAGAATTTATCTGGAGTAATGTTGAACATATCACATATTTGTTCAATAAATTCTGGCTTTTTAACTTTATATCCAATTTTAACTCGACCCTTAATTCCGTCCCATCCACCACCACCAGTAATAATATTAAAATGATCACTCATGTCGAAAGTTCTTTTCTCTTTTTGATAATAATCTTTTAAAACTCTGTGCATCCAAAGTGGAGAGTTGGCCATAATTGTTGGAATTTTATTTTTCTCTACTCGATTAAGTTCAGATTTTAAGTCTTTTCCACTAATCCCTATAGCTGCTCGAAGTTTACCCGTTTTAAAAAAATTCTTAAGAGTATGTCCCAAAAAGAATTGTAATAAAAAGTTAATGTGTTTCCCTTCCCAAATATCAACAATACTCTTGTATAAAAGATAGGCGTTCTTATTATAAAATTTATGTCTTATTTTGTTAATAATATACATTCTTGGCGCAAATAGAATCAGATTGTTGACTTTGTCTTTCACTGAAAAAGAATTAAAAATTTCGTTATAATTAGCATTTAAAACTTCAAGATCGCTTTCAAGCCTTCCAACAATACTAGGATCTCCCGTGGTTGAGGAAGATTCCAACCAATACTCTAATTTTTCAAATGCATTCCCACGTAATAATTCCTTGAATTTGTCATTAGATAATTTGAAAAAACCCCATGGGATATATGGTATTTCACCAAGATTAGATTCATTTAAAGTTGTATCAAAATTATATTCAGTTTCATCACAGCGTTTCTTATATATCTTACAATCATCTGCAGTTTCCTTTATAATTCCTGATAAATCCTTATAAAAATCATTAGAACTCATTGAAAATCCATTTATAATACAATTCTATTCTTTAATAAGTATTTCTCGTATTTAATTTTTTGTTTAATTATGAATAATGTTGATTTTCAATAATCATTTATTAAAAGTTTGCTATGAATCTACTCTAAAATTAATTCAACTTGATCTCCCTTAAAATTATATACTCCACCATTAATCAGTAAGTACCTATCTTTTCTTAAGTTATAATGTTTTAATAAATAATTAAAAGTGAGTATTAAGTTATTCTTTTAATAAAATTTAATTGAAATGAAATTAGTTTATTTCTTATCTTAAAGAATACTGCGTTCATAATGAAAATTGCTCTGACGTTTGATATTGAAAGAGATATTCCTAATGTTTTAGATACTTATTTTGGAGTAAAAGTTGGATTATTGAAGATATTAAAGATATTAGATGACTTTAATATTAAAGCAACTTTTTTTTGTACTGGAAATGTCGTTGAGCACCATCCAGAATCTATAAAATTAATTGAGAGTAAAGATCATGAAATCGCTTGTCATAGTTTAAATCACGAACGATTAATGCAACTAGACTTTAAAAAATGTCAAGAAATAATTTATCAGAATAAAAAGATAATAGAAAATACATGTAAAAATTCGGAAATTATTGGTTTTCGAGCCCCTCATTTAAGACCTCCAAAATTCTTATTCAAAATCTTACATGATTTAGGATTTAAATATGATTCTTCAATTAGTTCTCCTAAAAAATTGAAAAGTTACCAAATAAATGATTATCTAATTCAAGAATTTCATCCTTCATATTTTAATATATTATTTAGATTACCAATGGGTTATTCTTTTTTGAGAAGATGGATATATAAAAAGAATTTCGTTGTATTATGTTTTCATCCATGGGAAGCGGTAGATATAAAAAAATTGATGTTCACTCAACTAAGCAAGTTCGAAGCAATTAAAAATATTTTACTTAGACCAGATCGCGTAGGTAATACAGGGAATTCATTTATCACAAAATTTAGAAAATTTATCAAGGAATCCTTATTTAAGAATGCCGAATTTATTAGTTTAGATCAATTAATTACTGAATGAGATTAGTAAATTAGTATTTCTTTAAAATGATGAGTTTAGAAATTCATTCATAGGTATTATATCAAAAAAATTCTGAGTTAATAATGGAAGATTTGTTAAAGTATTTGCTGCTTAATCAATTTTGCTACGCTTTTTGGCTTTTTTTCGCATTTTTTTTAAGATAACATACCCAATTCCTATGATTGCTATTGATGCAATCACAATAATAGTTATAAGGATGACTGTATAGATTTGAGCTGTAGGATTAAGAATCTCAATTCTATAAAAAACTTCTGAGCCTTTGAATTCAATTAAATTTTGACTTCCAGAACTTGCATAAGTAAACTCGATTTTAAAATTTTCTCGTTGGGATACGCCGTCTACACCAAGAACTCCTTGAGCCCATTCGTATTCAATGGTCACCACCCGTTCATTTACGGTTATCCCGCCTTTATGTTTTTTGGTCCCACCCCAGTAGACATCTTCGTCAATATCAAAATCATTAATTACTTTCTCAAGATATTTTTCAATAGGTTTCATTCCAGGAATTCCCTGTAAGAAGAGTTCTGCTAAGTATTCTTTTTTATCGGGAACTAACGACCGAAAATAGGGTTCAATGTACCCAATTCCAGGACCAGATGCAAAAAGCTCTTGAATGGGATTCTCGCCTGTCTCATTAATAAGCGCATCAATAAACAATGCTGGTAGATCCACGGTCGGATCTCCAATTAATGCTAAGTAGTTCAGAAGTTTGGTATCATCGATTAATACATACAATCCTTTTGCAATTGTGCTATTTAAATATTCCCAGAATTCTAGTTGTGCTTCACCATCAAGACCTCCTAACGATTCCGTCTTGCATAAATAGAGCGTGGTTTTAATAGCAAGAAGACTCTCAATAATCGTATCGATTAAAGAAAACTCGTGATCTAAAAATCCATTAAAATAATACCAAGAATCATGTAGATCATGGGGATCTTCGATAAACGGCACGCGGTCATTTGCGATATCGGGCTTCGAATCAAATGGGTCAATGGTAAAGTCCCATTTATCTCTTTCAAGGATATAGCCTTTATAGGTCTTTCTATATGATGCAGTCACCTTCTCTTTTGTTAGTGTACTCTCTTGTATTAAATCATATGAATTGTTGACTTGAGTAGAACAATAAAGTGGTGTGCCAACTTCATATCCAAGATCAATGTAATTGCTTGCAAAAAATGCCACGACGTATCTAATGATCCACATGTAGCCGCAAGTTGCGCCTGCTCCAAAATCGTTCCTCGTTAAATTGACAGGATCAATTACTAATCCTGTCGTGTTTTCATAGGCTAAGCTCGCAACCGTATCGTGTACAAACGGAACTGCCGACCAATAGTCAGTAAATCCTAACGTATTGGTAGGAACGGTGCTGTTCATTAAATAATCACCAAAAAACCAAATATCGTCTCTCTCGAAGTCATTGATTGTTGATTTACTCTTGGATCCAACGTCGTTTGCATAGGTTCGGCTTCCTCCAAACAAAGTATTTGCTTTATAATCGAAACTTCCTCCAAGATGATCGCCCCATGCGTCTTTATCGTATATTTGTACTTCGCTTTCAACTGATACTCCTCTGGCCTCCTCAGACACTCCGAATGTCCACGCTGCTGCTGTAACTGGTTGGGCGATGATTGGAATTGAATATGCTACTAGTATAGTCGCAAACACAATTATATATGAAATATGTTTATTTATCTATTTTCACCTTGATCTCTTTTTTATATAATTTTATACCTCACTCACCCTTTTGTTATCATCCCTTTTAATTAAAAAATTTTCTTTAAATTAGTTATTTGAATCCTTACTCTTTAATTTTTTTTTATTACTACTCTGAAAATCTCCCAAAACCTGACATTTTTAGATGCCTAAACTGCATAATTGCTCTCATTCCAGTACTAAAATGTTTTAGAAAATTTAAACCAAGTTTTCGCTTATATGAACTTAATAACATATTTGGAAGAAATTTTATATTTCTAAATGATATATGTTTCCTATATGCTTGTCTAATTAAGCCTAAGATAATCCTTCTCTGTCTTTCCGTGTGAGTAAAGTCCATTACTCTGATTGAAGCCTCCCACATTTTTTCTTCATTAATAATTCCCTTTGATACTAGATCATCCCACATTGGGATTCCTGGCCAGGCTTCTACTACATTCAGAAAGAAAAAATCCAAATCTGATTTCATTGCGAATTGTATTGTGTTTTGGCACTCAGATATAGACTCTGTGGGTGCACCAACCATAAATAATCCAAGAACAAAATCTATTTTAGCTTCTTTTGCAATTTTAATAGCTCTAAGAGATTGGTCAGGTGTTATATTTTTATTATAATAATTTAAAATTCTTTGATTTGCGCTCTCAATTCCAAAGCTAATCGATTTACACCCAGCTGATGCTATTTGTTCAAAAAATTTCTTAGTAACTTTATCGACACGCATTTCAGCGTGCCAATTAATATCAAGCTCTTCTTTTTTCAGTAATTTACAAAATTCTAACACATTCTTAAGATTAAGTGAAAAATTATCATCTACAAATGCAACCTCTGAATATCCTTGTGAAGTTAAATATGAAAACTCTTCAACCAAACGTTCAGGTGATTTGGATCTATATCGTCTATTTGAAAATCTAGCCACTGCACAATAAGCACATCCATAAGGACAGCCACGAGTAAAAAAAGTTGATGCTAATTTTGAATCCATCAATTCTATTCCTGCTAAATTCTGGCGATATTGAATTTTAAGAAGTGAACGATCAGGAAAAGGTAGATCGTCCAAATTTTTCGTTACTTGACAATCAGGATTACTCTTAATTTTCCCGTTAAACCGATAACTTATCCCTAATATATCAGTAGGTTCTCGATTGGGATTTTTTTCAAGATACTCAATTAAATTAGAAAGAATATATTCATTTTCTCCACGCACACAATAATCCACGACATGATTATACTTTTCTAATATTTTATCAGCACAAATTGTTGGATGATAATGTCCTAACACTATTTTTACATTTGGATTCCATTTTTTGACCATTTCTGATATTCTAATGGAAGATAAAAATCCAACAGTAAATGTAGTGATTCCAAGAACCTCTGGATCTACTCTTTTTATCCAATTTAGTACTTCTTCAAAACTAAATCCATTTGATGCTTGATCTAATAATCTAACCTGATGACCTTGTTGTTTTAAAATTGTTCCTAATAAAATAATTCCTAATGGAGGCCATTTTTGTCCATAAAATTGTTCTTTTTCTCCTAATACTGGCTTAGGATTGATTAGAGCAATTCTCAAATTATCTGACCTGCAATTTTATTTTTTTTCCTTTCCAATTTAAATTTTAAGTTCTTTTTACTAATATGTTGTATTTTAATATGATGAGAAGATATTAATAACTTTTTTTAAGTTAATACATATTTCATTTTTTTTCTGAGTCTTTTTAAAATCATATTTAAATGAAATTGGAACTATCCTAGAATGAACTATAAATATTATTAAATCCAATTATTATATTAATCACAAATTTTATTTGACAATAATGGAAGGTTGTTTAAGGAAGTTTGTGATAATATTTGATAATAATGGAAGGTTGGTAAAAGAAAATGACAATAATAGAAGGTTGGGAAGTTTCTCCTGACAGAATTAAAATGTTTGAAAAAATGATGTCTACGGACGCTGTCGGCGATCCGATCATTACCTCAAAATGTGTACTCGATAATGAAAATGGCTTTTTAATAGTCAGTGATGACGGTTTTGCCTGGAGAATTAAATTGGGGATGAGACAGGCAGGTGCAATCCGGGCAGCGATGGCAAGTGGAAAAAGTAAATGGGTAAGATGGTATGATGTAGCTAATATTACACCGAAAAAAAATGGTCAAATTCTAGTGCATTTAAAAATACGAAAAAAGGGATCCATAATAAAAGATAAAAAAGGCAATTACAAAGTAAAGAAGTGGAAACTCACAATAAGAAAAAACAAGGGTGAACAAAAAGATCAATGGAAACAAAGATTAGAAGCTTTCAATAATATTATTTTAGAAATATTTAGCCGGAATGCCGTAGAAGAAGATCCTCCTACAAGCGATTCTAGAATGTAAAATGTCATCATTTCAACATTGAAGATTCAAACCTTTATTTTTTTTTAATCTATAATTTTTTTAGTTTTTCTATCTTAGGACAAAATCTTTTAATAAGTTTTATTATAGACTCCTATCCTTCTTTAATATTAAAATGAAATAAAAATTATATTATAATGAAATAATATTATTATTAAATCCAAAGAATATATTTAATAAAAAAATTATTAGAATAGAATTTCATCAGATTGGAGCGAAAGAAATGGATCAACAAGAAAAATTCTATTGTCCTACATGTGGTAAAGCCATAAAAGTTGGCCTTAATTTTTGTACTAATTGTGGAGTTAAGTTAAGTGAATTAGATGTGAATGTAACTATATCTGAAGCTCCACCACAATCTCAAACTACTAATGTTTTGGAAGGAAATTTGCTAATGAAAGGTTGGGAAGTTTCCCCTGATAGAATTGATAAATTTAATTTAATTATTGCCGAGAATCCTTTAGGTTCCCCAATTATTACTTCTAAATGTAAGTTAGATAATCAAAATGGTTTATTAGTAGTTAGCGACAGCGGTTTTGCCTGGAGAATTCAAGTTGGGTTTAAAACTTCAGCATGGAATACCGGAAAAGATAAATGGATAAGATGGTACGACATAGCTAATATTATCCCTAAGAAACATGGTCAAGTATTAGTAGAGTTAAAAATACGAAAATATGGATCTTTACTATTAGATGCAAGTGGTAATCCGAAAATAAAAAAGTGGAAACTGACAATAAAACCAAATAAGGGAGAGCCAAAAGATCAATGGATGCAAAGATTAGAGACTTTTAATGATATTATGTTAGAAATATATAACCGGAATAAAGTAGATACAGACCCTACTATGAGTGATTCTAGAATGTAGCATCTAATTATCTAAAAGCTAACAATTCAAAAAGTATTATTTTTTTATCTTTCTGTAGTTTTTATTAATATTACAGTCTTAGAATAAAATTTTTTGATAAAGTTTGCATTTTGTTTTTCTCAAGCATTAATCCTATCTTCTTTTATTGATATAAGCTCACGTGAAAACGGATCGTATCCTATAGAATCTCTTTTACTAATTACTTTTTCAATTATATTTCTAAAAATTTTAAAGATGATATTTTCAAATCCAGCACTAAAAACTTCATTTTTCCATCTAAAATTTGCAGGAGATCTTATCAATTTAAATATAGGTACGTTATTTTGTTCAAAAACTTTCTTACCAATGATCGCGCTTGTAATTGAAATCATTTCTAGTAGATTTTTATTCTTTAAATAGCTTGGTGCGCGTTCTCTCCGAATTTTCGCCCAGCTAAGGAGATTAGAGGGAGGTTCAAATCCCATTTTTATAGCATGATCATAAATAATGGTTTTAGGATAAGGAAAGAGTATTTTTATTGAAAATTCACAATCAGGGTTGATCTCTTTAACTTTTTTTATTAAGGTTATGGTTTTTTTAATATCCCTTTTAGTTTCACCCGGGATGCCAATCATCCAACTATAATCGGCAATAATACCTATATCTTTTGTAATTTGAGCACTTCTAATTGTATCTTTTATTGAAATTTTTTTATTCAATATATT
>JBHLME010000045.1:0-33281 GCA_048938445.1 Promethearchaeota archaeon
TTTCTTTAAGATAATTTTATATAACAATATTACTTATTATTAATAAAGTGGAAATATGTTTATAGGTTAGGGAGATTAATAAAATCGCAGTTCTAATTCTAATAAATAATTCCATGCTTTACTCTTTTCACAAAACAAAAATCAAGGAGAGAGTTCTATGACGCATTTATTAGATGAATATGAACAAAAGTCTCGGTTTAAAAAAGAATTCGAAGATGACAAAATGACAATGAAAAACATCACTATTAACATACCAATTCAATATGATATGGTCATCCAAAAACTCATTGATAAGGAAATTATTTCGAATAGATCTGAAGCTATAAGAACTGCTTTACGTGAATTTTTATCAAAAGAATTCACAAATATTGAATTAATGGATGATTTCTTAAATGAAAGAGTAGAATAAAACAAAAAAGAAATTTCTATTATCTTCGTTTACGTATTTTCCTTGCTTCCCTTTCTACTTCTCTAAGAATTATGATATCATCTACTCGAATAGGACCTTTACAATTTCGAGTGAGTATTCTATTCTTATCACTTCCTTCAAGGATGCGAACCTTTATCTGTGATATTTCACCAGTAAGACCCGTGCGACCAACTATTTGAATTACTTGAGCAGGAATAGATTGATCCTCTACATTAGGTCCTTTAGATTTATCAATTTTAACCAAAAGACTACACCTAAATCATTTATTTAATTCTTTTATTTTTTTTATTATATCCTTGAGGATATTTTCATTTCCCGTTCCAACATTATCAATAGATATAGCACTTGATCCAATGTTTATTTGTACTACATTCCCTACTTCCTTTTTTGTAGAGAGATATGCGTAAGGAATTTTTTTTTCTTCACATAATAAAGGCACGTGTAATAAGATTTCAGGAGGGCTAACATCTTCAGCCATTATTACTATTTTAGCATTTCCCCTTTCAATACTTTTTGTAACCTCATTCATACCTTTACGAATTTTAGAATCTTTTGTTTCTGCAATAGTCGTGATCGCATTTTTAATGGCACTTTGTAAATTTTCAGGTACTTTAAACTTTACATAACTCATCTTTTTCTCATTCCAATATATTTTTTGATATATTATCATAAATCATTGATTATTAATGAAGAAAATAGTGTAGAATATTAATTAAAATTTGTGATTTACATGCTGAGAGATTTAGATTTAATAAAGTTTTTATAGATAAAATGCAATACCACATTAAGGTTAATCTATTAGCTTATAATTCTTAAGTGGAATTTGATTATGGACAATAAATATGAAGAGAAATTAGGAAAAAAAACAAAACAGGAGAATTTAACACGTTTATCAAAACCTCGGATAACTCCCATGAAAGAATCTGAAATGGATGATACAATTAGAAAGATGCTTAAACCTAGCAAAAGACTTGGTCGTGGACGTTATTTAAATATTTTTACCACGTTAATCAAGCATCCTAAGCTATATGAACAATGGAATCATTTTGGATCTTATA
Organism: Promethearchaeota archaeon; assembly: GCA_048938445.1. Classification (GTDB taxonomy): domain Archaea; phylum Asgardarchaeota; class Lokiarchaeia; order Sigyniarchaeales; family SOKP01; genus FT1-020. Next base: position 1,489 of record JBHLME010000045.1, read on the forward strand.
TTTTAGGTCAATCAACACTTTCAGCACGAGAACGAGAAATTCTCATTCTCCGTATTGGGTGGCTCTGTAAATCTGAATATGAATGGGGACAACATGTAGCAATTGGGAAATCGTGTGGTCTTAAAGAAGAGGATTTCCAAAGAATTATTGATGGACCAGATTCCAAGGGATTAGATCCTTTTGAAGCAACGCTACTCCGTGCGGTTGATGAATTATATGATAATGCATTTATTAGTGATTCCACATGGAATTTACTTTCAGATAGATACAATGATCAACAACTCATTGATCTTATCTTCACAGTTGGTCAATATAATCTCGTATCAATGGTGCTTAATACCTTAGGAATTCAACTTGATGAAGGATATGAAGGTTTTCCAAAATAGCGAGGGAATAGATCCAAACATATGAGAAAATAACAACATTTTTTAAAATCAAATTTTCCTTATTTAACTTTCTTGATTCTATTTATGTTTTTACATAAATTTTTATTTTTTTTTATCTAATTATCAGCTATTAACATAAAATTTTTTTAGAATGGTTCATTATTTCAATTATGATTATTCCTATTCGTTGCTTTAGCTGTGGAAAACTAATTGCTCATATTTACAAACCTTATAAAGAAAAACTCGAAAAAGGAGAATCCGCGGAAAAAGCATTTGAAGATTTAGGTATTAAAAGATTTTGTTGCAAGAGAATGATTGTAGGTCATGTTGATCTTATCGATGATCTTCTAAAATTTCCTAGATTGCAATAAATATTATTTCTGAATTAAAAGTTTTTTTAATCTCGTGTAATTATATATATTTTATCGATGATTAGATCATTCTACTAAGATAATTTTTAAAATAAAATGATCTAAATTAAGAGTTTTTATTAAATTTAGGTTTTCATATATAAATTGAAATATCTTCTCTTTATTTAGACATAATAATAAAGGTTCATACCCTAATTCCTTTTTTAAAACAGAAAATACATCTAACAAGAGTTCTTTTAGTTTTTTTTTTACAAAAATCAAATTACAGTTCATTGGATCGATATCAAATATATTAAATCCATAATCAATCGAAAAGCTAATTGTGTGTAATTCTTTTTCTCTTTCAATCTCCGGATCATTTATTAATTTATTTACGACATCACTAAATAATTCATAGATCTCATTTTTCTGCTCTCCAAAACAATGATTTTCCACAAGATTTTTAGTCATGTTTAGCAATTCTTGGAATATTCCTATTGCATCATAGAATTCAGCTAAACTATCAACATGATCTGCATTTGTCCATTGGTTGTAATAATCTTCAATTATATTTTTAAAGGATTTGAATATTTCTAAATCTCCAGTCCATTTTTCCTTCCATTTTTCCTTATTTTGAATATATTGTTTATAAAATAATTGTTTAAGATAGCTTAGCCTTCCTTTAATGATATCCGTGCTAACCTCAATAGAATCTGACATTACAAATAATAGATTGATTTCTTGTTCTACCATGTATATCCATTTAAATCCACCCATATTAATTGATTGAATAGGTTGTTTAAATTCAATCATAGTAAGCTGATTTAATGCCGAAATTAAACCAGAAACAATATTTTCATCAAGAAATATACCCATTGATGAATAAAACACCAATGTTATTCCTTTTTTACTATCTATTATCCAAAAATTCATGAATGTGTTAGCTCCTTTTAGTCATATTTTTTTGTTATTTTCTAATTGGATTATTTTTTTTGCAATTTTTTCAAAAACAGATTGTATATTTTCCCCGGTTTTAGAAGAAGTCGTAATATGATCAAATAAATCGTGTTCATTCATCATTTCTATGGGATAATCATGACTATCAAATTCACTTTCTAAATCTAATTTCGTGCCTACTAATATTATTGGTAATCCGGGATTATCTTTTCGGCAAATATCGACCCATTCTTCTATATTCTCTAATGTAGCAAATCGAGTCAAATCATACATTAAAATAGCGCCTCTTGCTCCCATCGCATATTTCTTAAGCATAAAACGAAATTGTTCTTGTCCACCAAAATCCCATAATTGAAGCATTAAGATTCTTCCTTCAATATTTATTCTTTTTACGAAAAATCCTACTCCTAAAGTCATTTGAGTATCTGCTAAAAATTCATTTTTTTTATAGCGATGAAGTAAAGTAGTTTTTCCTACTCCCCCGTCACCCACGGTTAATATTTTTAAAACAGTACTTTTGACTGACATTAAAGTAATTTAAAATTCTTTTAATAAATTAATGGTGAAATGTCAATTTAAATTATCAGTAAAATTTCGATATCTTCAAGTGGCTTTCTATTAAAAATTATATACAAGGTTAATTTTGATTATAAGATAAATCTTTTATTATAGTGCTTAAGAAAATATTATTAAACTTATTTTCTTAATTGAAAATTAAAAAAATTCATTGTTGACCGTAAATTTTAGTCCAGCGAGTCTTTCTTGGATTTTTTTTATAGTCCAACATTGCTTTTCTGCACTTATTAGTACAGAAATTTAAAATTGTTCCATCTTTCTTGATGTACATTATCCCACTTCCAATGGGTATTTCATATTGACAAAAACTACATTTCTTAACTTTTACTATAAGCAATCAACTCTACATGTAATTATTATTCTTCTTTTTGAGTAAATAGTTCCGCTTCTCCATATTTTAAGACTTTGAGATTAATTAACGTCATGTCATGTGTGATTTCATTACCCCTCACTGTTTTACGCTTTTTTTCACCCTTTCTTAATGGTTTATAACCGATACCGGGCTTGGAAAAAAGAATCTTCTTCTTAACAGGACCATGAACATCTTTTCTCATTGCGAAACCACTTCGATCACTACCACCCGTGATCTGAAATTCATAATTAGGAAAACCAATTAAACCACCTTTAATGGTTTCACCTATCTTCATTCCTTCAAATCGGAATTTTTTTTCATCAATTTCTATGAGCTTTGAAAGTCCTTTCCCTGGTCCTGTATTTCCACCGCTTATATTCAACTTATAAATTATTTTTTCTGAAGACATTTTATCTCTAAATTAAATTTGAAGTAGGAAAATTGAGAAAAAAAGTGAAGCATAATAAAAAAAATTTTGTATTTTTTTAGAGAAGGAAGTTAATTCATTAAGAATAATAAAATTTATTTTAAGGATAATAACCTATTTAAAATATAGAATTATAAAAGATAAATACTAAATGCAAATATTCGAAGTAATTGGTTTATCAAATTATCCATATTTCAAAACAATTGAAATTTCTACTGGAGAGAAAATAAAAGATATCATTCTCAATGATGAGAGTCAGCAAAAGGTATTTCTTATTGTGGACCATGATTCAAAAAGAATTTGGATTTATAATTGTCCAAGAAGTCCTTTCATACTTCAAGTATATGGTAGTATTCTTGCGGGAATGTTACGACAAATATTAAAAATGTTTTATAGGATTTTCTTGTTAAATAAATTTAATCTAGAGTCAAAAGAGTTTGTTGAAATTCTTAATAAATCCTTAGGAGGTGGTCGTGCTAGAGCTATTGATGAATCAGATTTTCCAAAACAAGATCCTAATGCAAATCAACAAGTATACTTAAAAATTGATACGAATATTAAATTTAATGACGCTATCGAGGATCTTTACAAGCTTCCACCAATAAATCCAGAAGTGTACATGAGGAGATTAATTATAATTGGGGGAAATATATATACCGAGGAAGAGATCCAAAAAGAATTCATACAAGAGGAAAAATCCATTATAAAATCAGTTAAATTAGGTCAATTAAATAATGGATTTACTTTTTTTGATGATCATGAATATTCAACGCGAGTTATTATAAAGGATAGAAAAATACAGGCAATTGAATTGTTAATTCATAAAGAGGATAAATCTCCCTCATTAGAATTAGATGTTCCTGTTATCCAGGAGGATAAATTTATTAATAGTGGAAATATTGATCTGATTTTAAAATCTTTTCAAATTCCAGATTCATTGTCTGAGGAGAAGGAGAAATCTAAATAAAAAACATTTTAGTCTATATATTAATGCAATTTAGTTAATTAATAGTATGAAAAAAAAGGAAAAATAATTTATTTTAATCTTTGTTCAGACAAATAGAGATGATCTGTTTCTACCTCTATAAAAGCCTCAAAAATTTCTTTAACACGAGGATTCTTTGCTTCCTTTGCTGCTTCACTATAAAATTTAATTGCTCTCTCTTCTCGAGAATGAGAATCTTTTAAATCTGCTTTATAATCAACTTCACAAGTTTCAGCAGGTTCCCATATAATTTTATCAAGGTTTAATATTTTTTTCCAGACAGAAGCATGTTCACTTTCAACTTTTGAGAGTATCTTAAACAATTTTTGTCCATCAAGCTCTTTAACTTTTTTGGAACTACATTTGTAGAAGAGTGTATTGGAGATCTCGACCCCTAATGCTTTTTCTGCATTAGCTTTATCTTTTTCATTTAATTTAACGTCCCAAGCTCCATTTTCGTTGTAATCTTTAGCTTCAACGAAATATTTTTTATATGCTCCACAGAAAGGACATCTGCTTGGTGGTTCTTCGCCTATATAAGCTTCACCGCAGATTTTACATATATAGACACTTACTATCGTCATAAATTTACACCTTGTTAGTATTTTTATTTACATTTCAATAATTATTTTTTTAATAAAATAAGACAACCTCACACTTAAAATTTAAGATAAAAGAATATAACAATACAGTTTATTAATAAATTTATTAATTAGTATAATCTTTAATTACATGTGGATAAATTGATTTAAATAATATCCTAATAAATACTTGAATTAAAATGTTGAAAAAATAGATGGAAAATATGGGTAAAATTGAATTTTTTGTCGGAGAGGCCCTGGTTGGAGGTAATTCTGAGCTTGCTCACATAGATTTATTAATTGGATCTAAACAATATTTAAGCACTTCATTTGCAAATGCCGTGAGTAATCCAAGTATAGGTCATGGAGGTTTACTTGCTTGTATACGACCGAATCTTGTTCCAAAGCCTTATACTCTTATAATTCCAAAGGTAACTGTTTCAAAAATGGAGGATGCCAATAAAATCTTTGGACCTGCCCAAGCTGCTGTTGCAAAAGGAGTTGCTGATGCTGTTGAAGAAGGAATTATTCCAATGGGTAAATTGGATGATTGGTTAATCATTGCTAGTGTATTCATACATCCAGACGCTACAGATTATCGAAAAATATATCAATATAATTATGGCGCAACAAAATTAGCCCTTAAAAGAGCTTTATCTCAATATCCTCCAATTGAAAAGATCTTTTATGATAAGGATCGTGCTAAGCATCCAGTTGCCAATATGAGGGTTCCAAGATTATGGAGGCCCCCCTATGTTCAGATTGCTCTAGATCATCCTTCCATTGAACACCAAAAGAAAGTAGTAAAGCAACTACCTAAGAGTGACAGGCTCATATTAGAAGCTGGAACTCCATTCCTAAAAAAATATGGAATGGAAGCAATTAAGGAAATTCGTGAAATGGCACCAGATATGTTTATAGTTGCAGATTTAAAGACGTTAGATGTAGGGAAATTAGAAGTAGATTTTGCTTTTGATGCAACAGCAGATGCTGTCGTAGCAAGTGGATTAGCATCAGCCTCATCAATAGATAAATTTATTGTCGAAGCTCAAAGACTTGGAATTTATGCTTTCGTCGATACAATGGAACTAGAGGATCCCATCGCAAAGTTAAGCAAATTAAAACAAATACCTGATGTTGTCATACTACATAGAGCTATTGATGCGGAGTCTGCTGCTGAAGGCACTGATGAGGCTCAAAGAGAAAAATGGAGATCTGTTCCAAAAATTAAAGAAATATACAAGAATAAAAAATTGGCTTCAGGCAGAGATAGAGTTTTGGTCGCAGTAGCAGGTGGAATCGAACCCGCATCAGCTAGATTTGCTATTGAAATGGGTGCAGATATTTTAATCGTAGGAAGATATATCACTTCTTCAAAAGATATAAAGAATTCAACTAGGCAAATTATCAATGCATTGCCGGGGTATTCTGATATTGATCTTAAAAGAATCCACACTGATGACGATGATACAAACAATATAAGGGATTTACAACCCATTCCTGGTTCAGGGATTAAAAAGAAAGACTCAACGTCTAGCTATAAAGATTATAAATAATGAAAGAAAAATCTCTCAAAAATTTTGAGATACAAGTTTAAATCCAAATACCTTATTTTTTATTCGATTTTTCTCAATTTAAAACTAGTCTTTAATCTGAAGAATATTTTTGAAAGATATTATATTCAATAATTATAAGGAAGAAATTCAAATCATTTTTTTAGATAAAGATCTTAAATGTCTGATACTAATCAAACAGAGCCTCAAGATGGATCAAATGAATCAGTCATTAAAGAGGAAGTTAGATTACAGTTCCATTGGTATATCTTTATTTTTATTGTAATTTATTATGGTTCTTGGATTTTTCCAATATTATTGTTCTTTTTATATGTAGGATTATATTTTGGACCTTATTTTTTAGATGAGACTAACTTTTTTGCTCTTTTTTTAAATTTAAATTCCTTAATAAGTCTATTAACAATGCCATTGATAATTATAGGATGTTATGTTCTCCATTTATTTTTGAATGGAGTGATTACACGTGTATTCTGGTCAATTACCGAAAAAATTTCACCTACTAAATCAGGTGTTATTCCTAGAAATTTTACGAGCAAGACATTAAAATTTTATCATATAAGGAGTTTTTTTTTAAAATATCCCAAAAATACATTTATGAAAGGCCCATTTCCATGGTTTACAAAATATTTGTATAATTTTGTTGGTACGAGTAAAATTGGCAAGGGAACTACTATTGAGGAATCTGTAGTTAGCGCTAAACATTATGAAATAGGTAGAAATTGTTATTTTGGTGTAAATTCCTCAATTGCTAGTCATTTAGTAGAAGGTATCTTTGGAAATATAAATTATTTTAAAATTAAAATTGGGGATAATGTAACAGCAGCAGGAGCTAATCAAATAGGTCCTGGATCTGAAATACATGACAATTCTCATCTATTACCTTTAGCATCATGCACAAAACATAGCGTATTAAAAGGAAATAACTACTACTATGGAATTCCTTTACGAAAAATATTTAAAAAAAAACTATTTGAAATCTTAAAATTTTCACCTGATCAATTTAATGAAGATATTGTAATAAAAAGAGAAAAAAGAATTAAGATTGAAGATGAAAATGAATTTAAAGAAAACGAGCAAAAAAGAGATAAAGCTCTTGATGAGCAGAATGATTACGATAAATCAGAATTATTAATTGATTTTGCTACAAGCAGTGCAATTAGTAGGGTTAATTTGAAATTTCTGATTGTATATATCCCTATTTTATGGTTTAGCGGCTTTTTAGTTACTATATATGTACATTTAATTACATGGGCACCATCGCAAATATATATCGTTTTAAGTTTAATGCCGATTTCACTAATCATCATGATATATTTATTCATCTTGGGAAATCTAATAATGTGTAAACTCTTACTTGTTTTAATTAATCTTATTCATAAACCTAAAGAGGGGGTATTTCGTGCAGAAATTGGAGATATGGATTATGAATTTTGGATGTTAAGAACAGAATTAAAAAAAATTGTATTATGGTTAGTAAGAAATTCCCCCTTACCTTGGTTAGATGTCATTGCAATTAAATTGTTTGGAGTAAAGATAGATTTTTCAAGCCATCTAACTGATGCATGGTGCGATGTTGAATTCATAAAATTTGGTAGAAAAGTAATGGTTGGACAAGGGGCATTAGTAATGAGCTCAATGGTAGTGGGTAAATATTTAATAATTAAAAAGGTAATTTTCGATGATTATGCTTTAATTGGGGGTCATGCGACAATTGCTCCCGGAACGATAATAGGAAAAGATTCCGTGATAGGTGCTATTTCAACAACTACTTATAATCAAATACTAGAACCAAGTTGGATTTATTTTGGTATTCCTTCAATAAAATTGAAACCTAATAAATACGCGGAATCAAGAAGGGATGTTATAGTTAAAAAAGATGTTGATGATGAGAAGAAATTTAAAGTTATATATGAAATAAATGTCGAAGAAAGCAAGAAAACGAAAGTAAATTTCAAAGGAGATGATCTTTAAACGTCTGTTCCTAACACCATGCGTATTGGGCCTTTTACTCCAACAATATTGCCTAAGAAACGATATCTATTACTTCATGTTTTCCTTATATGGATTACAATCATCCCGATTTTACTCGAATTTTGGTTTTTTTGGCAAGAAATGTTCCATTGGAAATATATATTTGAATGGAGAATCATTCATTTCTTTCTCTTCCTTCCTATTATATGTATTTTAATGTATGTCACGGCAGTTCTATTCTCAATAATTTTTACGAAATTTATCTTGATCATTGTAAATTTTATGCATAAACCTCAAGAAGGTGTTTTTTTAAGAAATACTTCGAATAAACATTATAGATATTGGTGTCTAAGGAATTTGCTTAAAAAATGGTCAACCTGGCTAGCACATAAGTTCCCATTTCCTTTTATGGATAATATTTGTTTTAAAATATTTGGAGTAAACACTAAAATCTCTAACTCTCTCTTCGAAGGATGGGTTGATTGCGAATTTATAGATTTTGGTAAGGACGTGGTTGTTGGTCAAGGTGCAATAGTACAATCTGCTGTTATCATTGGCGACTATTTAATAATAAGAAAAACAATCATAGAAGACAATGTTAGAATTGGATCTCATGCGTTTGTTATGCCTGGAACGCACATAGGTAAGAATTGTATATTAGCAGCAAACTCTTCAACGGTTATTGAACAGCAATTAGATGAAGGGTGGATCTATGTGGGTATTCCTGCTAAAAAATTCAAAAGAAATATATTTTTTGATAAAGGTTTGGAATCCTTGATTGGATATGTAGAAGATGTGGAATTATTAAGAGAAAAATATGAAAAAGTATATACTAAACTTAAATTAAGAGAAAGAATGGAAATTAAAAAGGAGAAAAAAGAAGAAGAAAAACATAGATGGGAAATTTAATCTATAGAGTAATCAAATATTGAACTTTCATTTTTACATCTTTAAATAATACTTCGAAACATTTATAATATCTATCACTTCAGATTCTGGTACATCATACCAACTTTTATAAGCTTCAGCAACTGCGAATCGCCAAACATCTCTTGTATTGGGGCAAAAAATATAATCAACTTTGTCTTTAATTCTATTCACCGTGCTTATTGGTGCAGTAGGAACTGATATAAAAATTTGATTTGGATCATAATTTTTAACCATTTTAATTGCTGCTAACATGGTAAAACCTGATGCTAATCCATCATCAATCATGAAAATGCTCTTACGATTTATATTTTTAAAATAATTCTTGTCTTTAATATCCTCTTTATTGTATAATTTCAAACGCTCTTTAATTTCATTTTTAGTTATCTCTATAGAATTATTTAATTGTTCATTGGTTAATTTTAGTTGATCATATAATGGTTGGTTAATTAATAATGTACCATCAGTGGTAATAGACCCAAACCCTGCTTCAGTATTCCATGGAATTTTAATTTTTCGCACGATTAAGAAATCATATTTTATCTTTAATATAGAACAAAATCCCTCAGCTACAGGTATCCCTCCGTTCGGAATTGCAAAACAAAAAAAATTTTTAGGATTTTTTAATACAGAATCCCATAACTCTTGATTTTCTTTCTGGATGAGATTTGCAAGGATTTTACCCGCTTCTAATCTGGATTCATATTTTATAAATTTCATTGTCATTAAAGAAAGAAGAAAATTAAAGATTTAAAACTTCTATTTAGTTAAAAAATAAAGAAAAAATTGAAAGAGGAATGTATTATTTTAATGGACGAGAGTTAGCCAAGAAAATTGGCCCAATAAATTGAGAGTAAAGTTTACTATAACCCTCTTGATTGCTGACAATTGCGACTAAATCACTCTCTTTCTGTGTATATGGCGCCAGAATTACTTCTTCAGCATCTCGAGTTACAGCATAAAATTCTCCAGAAGAAGTTAATTGACGGAATTGTATGTTTCCTAAAACTTTCATTTTATTTATGATATCTCCGTATTGGTTTAAATCAAAATGAGAAGTTAACATGAACCTTACTGCTTTCTTCTGAAACGCATATTGGGAGATTGTTTGAAGGATATCAGGTTCTACCACGGGAGTCACTACAATAATAGATGATTTAACTCGATATATAGCATCCTTTATTACCCCTAAAAGTGCATCTCTTCCTACAACTGGCCATGTAGTCACCTCTGCAATTTCAGGTATATTACTAGAAGCTTGATGAATGTCATTTAGTTTGCTTTCATTATTTTCTGCTAATTCATTAGCATCATCAATAGAATTCATGAATTGTAAAGTGAAATCAGCTATTGCATCCTTTACATTCTGTATCGTATCCTTGGTTGTATTATCTAGACTTTTCTGTAAATTCAATGCATTATTTTGATATTTAGTCTTGTGATCTTCAAGCATATTGCTCAAATTGTCGTTCATTTGAGCGGCCTCATTATCCCAAAACTTGATTTCTGCATTTATTTTCTCTGATGTGATTTTTTTAGATTTATCAAAATCAGCTCGGATTTTAGCTTGTCGGTCATTAATAAGTTTTTCATGTTTTGCTTTATATTCATTGAGTTTATTGATTTGATTTGTTATTTCTGTTGTAATATTATTTTTTGCTTCGTTAAATTTCTGATCTACTTCTTTTACCCAGTTTGTATTTTTATTCTTGATATCATTATCAAAATCCGTGTAATGACTTAAAGAATCATTTTTATGAGTATTAATTGCTCCTTCATATTGAGAATGGTGAGTTTTTAATGAATTTTCTAAAGAATCCTTTAATTTTAAACTCGTATCAGAGCAGTCTTTTACTCCACTTTGAAGAGTATTATCAATTTCAGTTGACATGTCTGTTGCTAAACTAGCTAATTGAGCATCAAGAGTTTCTTGTGCTTTTTTATTTAAATCACTTGTTTCCGTAGCAAGACTATCATTTTCTTTTGTCATGACACCAGTTACATCTGATTTAATCGCTTCAGTAGTTTCTTTTGTATTTTGCACGTAATCCTCCGTGATAGTGTTAAAATTTGGTCTTAACGATTCGGTTATTTGAATTACATCTCTAATCGTAATTTCATGTCTTGCTTTATATTTCTTCTTTTTACCAGCCCAGAAAAATCCTTTTTTAGCCATATCTTCTGAAAAATCAGAAAATCTATTCGCTTGTTCAATCAAGTTATTTACTAATGTTTTTGAATTTTCTCTAAACGTATTGCATTGCTCTATTAAAGTTCTATGTCTCTCATCTACAAGGGATTTTAGATCAATTTGAAGAGTATCAGTAGTGCCCTTTACATGAGTTTTATGTTCTGCTAATAATCTTGAGATTTTATCTTTTAAATCTTCAACGACTTTATTCATCCGTTCTAAATATTTTTCTAATATTTGTTCCATTCTTGGTTTGAGGTCATTTGCTATGTCTTTATGTCTCTCTACATGTTCATCTAGATCCTTTTTTAGTTCACTATCTAAATCACTTACACGATTACCAAAATCGGACAAAAGATCGCTGATTAATTTTTCTAAATTTGATTTCCTGTTATTTATTGAAGTTTCATTTTCAGACACAAATGATTGAGAGATAGACTTAAGATTTGCATTTAATCCATCATGAATAGTATGAGTATTTGCTTCTAAAGTCTTTGATTGACTATTTTGATCATCCTTTATCCCTGTTAACTCATTGTCTAATTGTTCTATATCATTTTTTAATTCTGCAAAATCTTTTTCAATATTAGCATGAAGATCAGATTCAAGTGTTTTATTTGTGTCTGTAAATCTGGTCGTAGCACTATCAATTCGGTTCTTTTTATTTTCATTTTTAGAATCTGAATCTTGAAAAAAATCATTAATTTGATTTTTAACAGCAGTATCAACTTCAGTTAAACTTTTATTTTGTATCGATTCAAGCTTTTCAAATCTACTAGATTGATCTGCTAAAATAGCATCCTTTATCTTGCTAATTTCTTCCCTAAATAATTCAGATTCTTTAGTAAATAATCCAAAATAAGGTTCAAGTGGAATATATCTAGGAACCATTCCCTCTACTTTTTTAAGGAAACCCTTTTCAACTAAATTCTCCGTGATTTCTTCGACTTTCGCATATTCATATTCGTAGATTTCTTCTAATGTCATGAAAACTTCGCTAATAGTAGCTCTAGGCACTTTTAAATAAATTAAATACACGTTAATATCATCTTCTGTAAAACCATAGCGAGTAAATATTTCCTTGGTAAATTCTTTGAGACTCAATTTTTATCACATTATTGGTAGTTATAATTCTAATTCTATTTTATTAGAAATTTAGATTAAAAATATAATGGTTATCATATTTAATAATATTTTCTAATGTATTAGGAATAAAAAATTTATGCCCTTTATTTATATATATTCTAATTTTATTGATATTCTTACCATTTTATAATAGAATTATGATGATCATCAAATGGGAAAGTTTATTCCTCAATTCTTTTTAAAGCGGATGTTTTTATTATACTTAAAACCGATTTAAAATTGAAATACAATGAAAAAAGTAAATAAAATAGTGTTAGGTGCCCTATTATTAACAACACTCTTCTCAATTATCAGTTTTAGCAATGCTTCTGCAGCAGATATTCCAGTCATTGCTTCTGACAATGTACCATTTGAAGCACAAGTACAAGCACATGTAAGAACGACATATCGTTTTCAAAATCAGACACGATTGACGATTAATAGCTCTGTAGATTGTGATATGATTATGATTTGTGAAGCATCGAAAATAGGAGAAAAATATTTTGAAATTCAGATTGTAGATGCTCCACACGATTTGCAAATGAACATGACATGTACTGAAGAACAAGCAGAATTGGGATTACTCTTAGGTACTAGACATACTGCAAGAAATAGAAATAGATATGTTTATCAAGAGGCTTTCTGTGTAGCTTTAAAATGCAATGCAACCTCTATACAGGCTAGACTAATGATATTAGCAACTGCACAAAATGGTGGTGGAACATGGGCGTACTATGACGAAGCAAATGGAGAATGGGTCTCTGTCCCAACTACGATTGAAAATGGATATTTAGTTGCAACAACCAATCATTTTTCTACTTGGACAGTTTTAATCCCTGAAGTGGATATACTTCCCTATATCATTGTTGGTGTCATTATTGGAATAATTGCTGCAATATCTGTTGTTGGAATAGTGATTTACAAAAAAAAGAGATAAATGAATAAATTCCCATCCTTTTTTTTTTTTTATAAATTTTAATATTTGAAAACAAATTAAAAAATCAAATAAAGAATCATGAGAAATAAGAAGTTAAAAGTATTCAGTATTCTATTATTCTTTTTTATTAGTTTTCAATTATCCTTTTTTTTTATAGCATATAATGTAAGAGGTATAGATGTTCCTGGTTTTAAATATCAAGCTAGGATTAATGCTAACCAAACTATCGCTTATCATTTCAACAATAACATTGAGTTTGAAATTTCTACAAATGTAATATTAAATAATTTAAGCATTGAGTATGAAAATCAAATCCAAAACCGTCAAATTTCTCTAACTATAATGAATAATAAATCTATATCTTTAAATGTTACATCCAAGAAAGAAATAAATAATTTTGCACCATCAAAAATTCCTAAAGAACCCATGATTGGTGGTTTTCAATTAAGAAATAATTATGGTTGTATTTATAGTTTAAAGGCAAATCAAACAATTCAAAATATAACTATTCGTTATAGAAAAATTATTCAATTTGGACTCAATCTTCAATTAAATTATTCTTTTGCTTTATTTAAATCAACCCAAGACTCTTGGGAAATAGTTAAAACTATTGAAAAAGTAAACCAGTCAAGTTCTGAACGATATTTAGAAATTACATTATTAAACCTTGAAGGAAATGAAGAATACTTTTTTACACTTTATGAAGTAAACGAATACCCATATGATTGGACTGGTTTAATCATTACTATTATTATTCTTGTCTTAGTTGGAGTTATATCACTTGTAATTGTTATTTCTAAGCAAGATTTTATCAACTACATTAAAACTCGTAACATTCTAATTGATAAGGGTGCTCATCGATTATCTCTAGATGATGTTTTGGAAAATGAGAATCGTAATAAAATTATTGATATCATCCTTGATGAGCCTGGTATTCATTTTAATGAATTACTCAGAAAAACAGATTTAGCCGCCGGAAATTTAGTATGGCATTTAGAAATTTTAAGTAAATATAAAATTATCGGTAAAAAAGACATAGGTAGATACGTTGCTTATTTTCCTTATTATCCAAAAAATCCAATATCAAATTTAGATTTAAAACTTCAAAAGAGTAAATTAACATTACAAATTTTAGAAATGATTGAAGAAAAACCAGGTATTTGGAATAGTATTATCAAGAAAAAAATGAACGTTGATCACAAAACAATTTATTATCATACATCTAAATTGATTGAATTGAATTTAATTATCGTAAAAAAAGATGGAAGGAAGAAGAAATTTTATCCAAATCTGGAATCTGAATATTATAGTAATAAAATTCTTCAATAGATTAAATTGATCATATCTTTTGAAATTGTTATGTGGAATTGCAACTAACCAAAATTTTTGAATTAAATTCAATATATATTTAAAAACTAAAGCGATATTTTACAATTATAATTTTATATATTAGAAAAAATAAGATTATAATATATATAAAATATAAATAAAAAATGGAAACACTCAGAAAAGATATTAGGGAAAAATTCGAGGAACTGTTTGAAAATATTTTATATTATGTTCTTGTCTACAATTTTGAAGGAATGATTATTGATGTAAATCAATTAATGTTAAATAGCTTTGGTTATAAAACTGAGGATGTATTGAATAAACCCTTTAAAGAATTTATAAAAAAGGAAAATTTACCTCAAGCTATAAATGCAATTAAAGATTTAAGAAAAAAAGGAAGGATTTCTAAACCAAGTGTTTATCAGATAAAGCATGCTAACGGTTCTTTTAAATTTGTAGAGATCTATGGGATCCCATTTAAGAAAAACGGAAAGATTCAAGCGGTCATTGCATTAGGTCATGATATTACTGATAAAAAAATAGCTGAACAAAGATTAAAAGAATCAGAATTGAGATTTCGCACTGCTATTGAAAGTTTACCTTTTGATTTCTTTGCTCTTGATAAAAATGAAGAATATGTAATGCAAAATTCGATATGTAAAAAAAATTGGGGTGATATAATCGGAAAAAAGCCCGAAGATATAGTATCTGATGAAAAAATTTTACAAATATGGAAGAATAATAATGAAAGAGCATTATCGGGAAATTTAATAGAGGGAGAAGTAAGTTTTGTAATGAAAAATGAGGAACGCTTCTTTTATAATATTATATCCCCCATAAAAAACGAAAATGATATACAAGGAATTTTAGGTGTAAATATTGATATTACAGAGAAGAAAAGAGCTGAGCAAAAAATAAAAGAATCTGAAAAAAAATATAGGGATTTGTTTGATAGCTCTCCATATTCCATTGTATTAATCGATTTAGATGGTATTATTGTTGATGTAAATGAAACATCTAGAACCATACTCGGCTATGAAAGAGATGAAGTAATCGGAACGAATTTTCTTGAGTTACCTCTATATGAACCTCACGCAATTCCAATGCTTAAAGAACGGTTAAAAATGTATGCAAGTGGAAAAAAAATGAGACCTATTACACTTTCGTTAAAAAAAAAGATGGTAATGCATTTTGGGTGAATCCAAATGTTTCATTAATAGAAATCGATGGAAAAAAACATATTCAAATTATATATGAGGATGTAACTGCTAGGATCGAAACAGAAAAAAAATTAAGAAAATCAGAGAAAAAATATAGAACAGCATATAATCGAGAAAATTTTTATAAAGATGTATTCGCTCATGATACACGTAATATCTTACAAGGAATGTTATCCTCATTGGAATTATGTAAAATAAGTATAAAGAAAAAAAAAGATACCAAGATTGTCGAGGAATTACTCGATGAATGTAAACGACAAGTATTAAGGGGTTCCAATTTAGTAAAGAATGTAAAAAAATTTTCTGAACTTGAAAAATCTGAACGACATTTAATGAAGATTGATCTTGAAAAGTATTTAAATGAAGCAATTAAGATTACTCAAGCATATTCTAATGAGAAAAAAATTGATATTTCAGTAGAGTCTGAATCCAATCACCAAGTTAAAGCGGATGAGTTATTGATCGATGTATTTGAAAATATATTATTAAACGCAATTCACCATAATCAAAATAATCATGTTGAAATTATGATTAGAGTTAGTAACATTGAAGAAAATGAAAAAAAAATGCTTCAAATTGAATTTATCGATAATGGCCCTGGAATTCCTGATTTTAAAAAAGAATTAATTTTTAAGAGAAGTAATAAAAAAATAAATAGCGTGAGTGGAACGGGTTTAGGTCTCTATCTTGTTTATTCTATAATTCAACAATATGATGCGAAAATTAGAGTAGAAGATAAAATTCCAGATGATCATACAAAAGGGAGTAAATTCATTTTAACTTTTCCTTATTGCTAAGATTAATTCTAATTTCATGATACAATTAGACAATCATGAGAGAAAGAAAATAGCTATCAAAAATAATTATTAAATATTATAAAACTTGGATGACTATGATAACTTAATTTATATTTTATTAATTAAATTTCATTTAAATCTTAAAAAAGTTGATAATGAGTAATGATTAAACCTGAAGAATTATTGAACTTTATAAAAGAACGAAGAAGTATTCGTGAATTCCAAGATAAAGACATTCCCGATAGTGAAATTGAAATGATTTTAGAGGCAGGAAGATGGACCCCAAGTGCTTCAAATAGACAACCATGGGAATTTATCGTGATTAGAGACAAAGAAATCATAAAAAAATTAGGAGGAGTTCAAAGACAAAAATTTTGGGTTCATGCTCCCGTCCACATTGCGATAATTGGTAAAATCAAAAAAAATCCAAATTGGTACCTGATAGATACAACTTTGGCTTCAATGAATATGATACTAATGGCTTGGGCTTTAAAAATTGGTACTTGTTGGGTTGGAGCAATGGATAAAGAAAAAGCAAGTGAAATATTGGGACTAACTGAAGATGAATTTTTATTAACAATTTTGCCATTAGGATATATTAAGGGGGACATCCCAAAGAGTTATAGAACAATTATGAAAAGGATAAAAAGAGAAATATAAAGGGATTTTAAGAATTTAAAATTGTGAATTTCAAAAAATTTTTAAAAAATTTGATTTTATTAGGATAATTTATACTCTTAGAATGATAAAATATATCTAATAATTAAAAGCTTAATACAACAATTGGATTTCCACTTTGAGACCATAATTTTGTTCCAAGAATATTTATCCTCTGAGCATAAATATCATAATCTTTACTATTTCTTTTATCTTTCCAGGCAATAATCAGACCACTTGATTCATCAAATATTAATTGAGAATCATTTTGATAATCATCTCCATCACATAACAATATCCCATTTGAATTCCAAGCGAGTTCTCTGTCAGGTTTAATTCTCTGACCATAAATATCCGTCGAATTACTAACCCCAATTCTATTTTCTGACCAAACAATAAATGCACCACCATCAGTAGTGTTAATAATTTCTGGGGGTCCTAAACCATTGCTTGTATCACATATAGCTTTTCCGGTGTTAGTCCATTGTATATCTCCATTTGAATTTATCCACTGAGCTTCAATGTCCCAATCATCATCACCTGATGTCCCTGCATCTTGCCAAGCTATGAAGGCACCTTCTTCCCCATCACTACAAATTTTTGGAACAGCATTATAAGAATCTACATAAGCTACCGTCTCTCCGTTTGAATCCCAAAGTAAATTTCCATTCAAATCAATTTTTTGAGCATAAAGAATATTAGAATCAAACCATACCGCAATAACACCCCCAGCTCCATCACTGCAAATTGAAATATGGTAAATACCACTCAAACTTAGTGTGACCATACCACTTTCCCATTGATTTTCTCCATCTGAATTTATCCTTCGAGCAGTAACTCTTCTATCATCCTCGCATATTATGAAGGCACCCCCCAAACCATCGCTGCAAATTTCAGGATCAACTTCATCTGAACTTGAACTAAATATTGGAATTCCATTTATATTCCATCTTAAAAAGCCGTTTAGATCGATTCTCTGAGTGTATATATTCCATCCAGTTCCTTGGTAATCTCTATTACCTTCCCAGACTATGATGACTCCTCCATTTCCATCACTACACATTTCAATATCACGTGGTCCAGGATCTGCCATACAAACAGGTATACCATTAGGTATCCATGCTATATTACCATTTGAATCAATCCGTTGAGCATAAATATCATAATACCCCGTTCTTTTATCTTCCCATGCAATGATCGCACCTCCTCTTCCATCACTGCATATTTTTGGCTCTTCTTGAGAGTTTCTTGCGTTACAAATGATAACACCATTTAATATCCATTTTATATTCCCATTTGAGTCAATTTTTTGAGCATAAATATCACGTCCAGTAGAATCAAAATTTCTATAATCCATCCATGTTATTATAGCACCTCCCGCACCGTCACTACAAATTGCATGGTCTTTTTGATCATTAGGTGGATCATAATCAAGATATTCTAAAATATAAAAAATACCACTTAGGATCAAGATAGACATTAAAAAATTAACAGAAATAATAATAACGACTAAAAAAAATTTTTCCTTCTTTTTCATATTCAGAACTTTTTGATTAATTGTCTTTTGGTATTATTAAATAAAAAAAATATATATAAAACTTCTATAGTCCAGTTATCGTAAATTTTTTTAAAAAACATATTTTAATTAAATAAATTTAATTTAGAATAACTAAAACTATTAATTTGAGAATAATACATATTTTACAATGAGTTTTGGATATTTTGGTTTGGTCTTACACGGACATATGCCATGGTGTAAAAAGAGTGGAGTATGGCCTGCAGGAGAACAATGGTTCACAGAAGCTGCAATGGAAACATACATCCCAATGCTTAATGTCTTGAGGGAATTAAAGGAAGAAGGAATTAAAACAGCGATCACCATAAACATAACACCTATTTTAGCAGAAATGATGGCTGATGAATATATGAATCAGCGTTTTACAGAATATATGGAAGAATGGATTAATAGGGCTGAATCTGATGTTCAGAGATTTATAAATCACCCTCAAAGGAGAGAAATTGCAGAGTTCCACTTGAAAGAGTTTGAACATGTTTTAGATTCCTATTATCATAATTATTACGGCAATTTATTAGGCTCATTCAAGTGGCTACAAGATGAGGGAATGATTGAATTAATAACTTGTGGTGCTACTCATGGATTTTTGCCTCTCTTGGAAAGTGACTCTGGAATATATTCTCAAATACAACTAGCAGTAGATACTCACAAAAAATATTTTGGCAAACTACCAAGAGGTATTTGGCTCCCAGAATGCGCATATAGACCTCGAGAATATAAAGATGGCAAGGTAAGAGAAGCTATTGATTATTGGTTAGAATATTCCGGTATTGAGTATTTTTTTGTGGATGCTCACGGGATATTAGATGCTGATATAATTGAGAGGAAGAATGATATAGGTTTAAATACAAATTTTGGATATAATTTAGAAACTGGTGTCTCTGTATTTGGTAGAAATAAAAATACTAGCAGGCAAGTATGGGATTCGAAGATTGGTTATCCTGGTGATGGATATTATCGAGAATTTCACATGAAAGATTATGAATCTGGCTTGCATTACTGGAGGATAACTGATAAAAATCTAGGAAAAGAAGCAAAAGAACTATATGATCTCAAAATAGCAAATGAGAGAGTTGATTCACACGCAAGTCATTTTATATCAGTAATGTACGATGAATTGAATGACTTATATAGAAAGTACAATCTAAAGGGAATTATTGTCTCACCTTATGATTTTGAATTATATGGACATTGGTGGATGGAGGGAATTAACTGGCTCAAGAGGGTATTTGAAATAATTCATAATAATAATGAGATAGAAATGATCACTATTAGTGAGTATATCTCAAAGTATAAAGAACAATTTTCCATGATTAAGATGAAACAGAGTAGTTGGGGTGAAGGTGGTCAATTTCAAGTCTGGAAAAATCCCGAACATGGATGGATTTGGCCTTATATTAACTCATCGATCCAAGATTTTGAAAATGTATTATCACTGAATCCAAATCCTAATGATTGGGGGCAAAGAGTCTTGAAACAAACTGCGAGAGAATTATTATTGATGGAGGGTAGTGATTGGCCATTCCTTCTTTATACAAGACAAGCTAAAGAATATGCCAATAAAAGATTTCACGATCATCATCAGAGATTTAATAAATTAATATGGGCTTCCAAAGATCCTAATGATGCAAAACGAATCTCCCTCCAAGAATTGGAACAAATAGAAATGATTGATTCTTGTTTTGAAAATATTGATCTTCAATATTTCAAGAAGCTCAATTAGTTATAGAAAATTAATGATCATTATAATCATTTATTCTTCCATATTTTCATATTTTTAATATTCATTAAATTTATATATTGCTAAATTATTGAAGTTTTAACTATATAATGTAATGTGAATTAATATGATACTTTTTCCCTTCGCAAATTTAATAGTAGGCATTTTACTTTTTATTGTTGGTGTTATCTTTCATTGGATCGGACAATTAGTTTCTGTAATTAATTGGGAGTTTGCTAGGAAGATTGGGATTCGGGAAAAGGAAACTTTACCCGAATTTGAGGTATATGAACGTGGTATGGCTATAGCTGAAGCATTAATAGGATGGATTTACGGTATCGCAGCAATAATTTTAATTTATAATATTACAGGAGCTTTTTTTTTAGCGTGGTTCCCTGGTTCAATATTGATTTATCACAGTTTGAGCTATTGGTTTTGGATTGGATATCAAAATAAAACTGGAAATCCTACTGCTTCACAAAAATATAGAATTACTTGGTCTCTCTTGAACTTTATAACAGGAATTCTATGCATTTTGATTGCTTGGTAAAAAAAAATTAAAAATATAAATACTCTATTTTTTTTGCTATTTAAAAGCTTGCATTATATTTCTAGCAACGGCATAACCACTCATCGTAACAGTAGTAATGCCTCCTCCTGGAAAAACCCATTGCCCCGCTAATCGAACATTTTTTAAGGGGGTCTTTTGCATTATTCGATCTTTCATGAAAGTATCGGGTTTAGTTTCCCAACCAAGATGACTTCCGCCAAAATTACTTGTAGCATTAATATACGTAAGAGGTGTTGCAAGTTCAGCAACCTCAACATGTTCTGCGAGGTTTTCAATTTTAAATGACTTAGATAATACATTTATAAAGTATTGGATCAATCTGCGCTTTTCTTGTTCGTAAGATTCTAATCTATTTCCATTAGAATCTAGAAAATCCATCCAAGCTTCATAGTATGAAGGATAAGTTATAGTAACTACACTTTTCCCAGGAGGGCAACAATTTTCATCGATATTACTATAAATACTAATAATTTCTAAAGGCATTTTACGAAAATCACGCTTATATACACATTTATTGACGTTTTCAGGAGTATTGGGATTTCTACCGTAAATCCAAATCTCATAATCTTCTATACCTTTTTTTTTCAAATCGATATCAAGCCCTAAAAAAAGGGTAACCGAACTGTTAGAAGGACGTCTATTTAATAATTTATTTACATATTTTTTTGGTAAAGTACCTTTAGGGCATAATTCGGTAACAAATTGATGGACATCAGAAGCTACCACAAATTGTTGTGCAATTAAAGATTTCTCTTCCCAATTTTCATTTTGAACATGCAAATTAAGTGCATGTTTCCCTGAAATATCAAATGAAACTGCTTTAGTATTTAAAATGAGAGTCCCATTGTTTTGAACAAATACACTACCAAGTTTATTTGTTAAAACTCCTCCTCCTCCTCTTATATAATAGGCTCCTGCTAATCTGATTGTAAATTCCATCAATAGATATACTATTGCTGTAAAATCTTCTGGAAATGTGGCTAAACTAGCGACAAGATAATATAGAGTCTCCCTTGCGGCTTGATCTTTAATATATTCTTCAATAATCTCTTTAACACTCGATTTACTCGTTTTTAAAAATTTGGTTAATGTTTTCATATTTTTCAATAAAAAAGCAATCATTTTGCGGGAAGATTCTTGCTCCCCCATGTCTAAAAGGAATCTCACAACTTTTTCATAATTTATAAAGAAATTCCTAATTCCCTCCTCTTCACCTGGAAAGAATTTAGATAATTTACTAATGTACTCTTTTAGGGCCATTGGAATAATAAAATCAATATTATTCTTTAAATCAATCCAATGAACAAACTCCTTGAGTGGAATGAATTCTAATTCGTTAAAATCCATAAATTCACTCAAAATGTTTTCAATAGGACCTCCTTTCCCTGCACTATTAATAAAGTGAACCCCTGCATCGAAGGTAAAATCACCTCTCTGAATATTAACACAACAACCTCCAACATATGAATTTTTTTCTACAATAGCGGTTCTATATCCATTTTTAGCCAATATATTCCCACAAATAAGTCCAGATACTCCGGCTCCAACAATAATTGCGTCATATTCTTCATTTTTTTCTTTTTCATTCATAATTTAAATTACCACTTTATTGTACTATAAAACTATCTATTTCTTGAGCTGCTTTCCTAGAAATACCGATAATAGGACTAAAATCCTCCTTTTTTTCCTTAGTTAAGATATTTTGACTTGTAAAAACATTGGAATATCCCTTGACTTTCATACCCACATGTACTTCAAATTTGAGGCCTTTAAAGGCAATATATACCGCATTAAATTTTCTGCACAAATCTTCTAGAATTAAATCATCTCCTAAGGTACTATTCAATTTAAGACTAGTATTTGATAACACAAGATTAGAAATTTCGCGATCAATTACTTCCTTAGGAAGGGCAGATGTCTCTATATTTTGATATAATGAACTTGCAATTATAGATTTTTTCTCAAATAGCGATACTTCGTATCCTAAATTAGCCAGAAAATAAGAAGTTGTTAATCCATTTACTCCTGCTCCTATAACTGCAATTTTTTTGCCGTTAGGGGGATTTAAGGGTACATTTTCTATCATTTCTTTTGTGTAATTTGCAATCCATCTATGTAATTTTTTAATTTGAACAGGATTATCTGAAAAAGTATTCCGATAACATACTTTTTGACAATATTTATCTGCTGGACATAAATAACCAGAAATCTCAGGTAAAGGATTCATTTGGTGAATTGACTTTATAGCACCAGAAAAATTTCCTACTTCAATCCTTCGCATGAAAAGAGGGATATCTATCCCGGCGGGACATACCTGACATGGACGATCTTCACAATATTGACATTTTCGAGCGAGTATTTTAGCATTTTCTGCATTATCCTCTAAGGAATCTATTATAAGTGGTGCCGAATTATACTTAATTTTTTTTATATAATTTTTCTTAAAGGAAATTGGAGTAAAAATTTTTAATCCCATTTCTCTCATAATAACATTAGCTACACCAATACCTGATGCACATACTGCTGGGGCACCCATTCCCATTGTTGTCGAGTCCCCACAAGCATAAAGATTCTTCCAACCAGTTTTTGCATGTAAACGTTTCATTAGTTCTTGACCAATAGATTGTGTCGGCCCTCCTACACAACCACCATTTTTTAATGTATAACGCTCAATTGTTGTCGGTGTGGCAATATATAACATTCTAATAGCATCCTTAAAACCAGGAAATCGTTGCTCTATTTGATCAAATATTTGCTCTGCCATTTCATTTTTTCTTTGTATATAATTAGTAGATTGATATTCTTTATCATCAGGGCTAGGCCATACTTGATTAGGTGCTGGAGAAAAAATAGTAATAATATGTTCATCAGGAGGCCCCAAGGAGTCGTCTTCTAGAGTTGGAATATAGAGCATTATATCCCCTGAATCAATTTGAGTGCTATCAGAAATAAAATATTCAACAGGATATAGATCCTTGGGAAATATACTTTTTGAAACAGCAGCATAAAGAACCATAGCCGGGTAAGTTACTCGTAAATTATCTACCCATTTGAGGTGTTTCTCTTTTATATGATCACGGTCAATTAGTTTCTTGTAGAGATTCCATATGGTTGCATCGGAGATCACTTTATCTGCTAAGATTTCTGTTCCATTGGCCAATCTAATTCCAATTGCCTCATGTTTCTTATTCATTAGGATTGTTTCAACTAAATGCCTATAAAGAATAGTTCCTCCAAATTTTTCGATAGCTTTTTCCAAAGTATTTGATAATATTTGAGCTCCTCCTGCAACATAAGAAGGTCCACCCTCATGATTATCCGTAAACATTGTAAGAGCCATCATTGCTGGAGTTTCTTCTACTAATGTATAGGAATAGCCAGAACAAAGCATATCAAAGAATTCTATTAGTTTCTGGTCTTTAATGTATGGTTTCATAATATCTTCTGCTGATTTGAATAATAATAATCCCAACTTCATGGTTCCAAGGGGATCTTTAAAAAACATTTTCATTTTCTGTGATAAAGACATTTCAGATGGTGGTGTAAGCATATCCCTGTCCTTAATAAATTTACGATAAAACTTGAACATGTACTCATACAAATCCCGAATCTCTCGTTCTTGATTAGGAAAAATCCTAACAAATTCGTCAAGAAATTTATCTATATCTTTCCAAAATAAAATTTGGTTATCTAAGAACCACATTCGATGAAAAATCTCTCTTGGAATTACTTTAATCTTTTCTTCCAATTGGTTCATAATATAGGAAAAAGGACTAAATCCTTTTTCCCCAAATCCGAAAATAGTAGCAGTGCCACAATCAAAAATCCGATCTTCTTTCTTAAAACTGGTGCATGAACCTCCAGGTTGATAATGTTGTTCAATAACTAATACATCTAACCCTCTTTTTGAGAGAAGCGAAGCTGCAGTAAGACCACCCAGACCGGCACCTATTATAATAATTTGGTATTTATTCTTTAAAATAGCATTATTAATTATTACCATATAACTTCTTATTAAGATATTTTTATAAAACTTTTACTTTAAAACTATAAATGGGCTCTTCAAAATAGTTTTAATTAGTTCATAATCCTAAGCAATATAATATTGCCAATAAAAGACTACATAATAGTGATGTTTTGAGATAATCATTTCCTTTTATTGGAAGAGTATTAAAGAAAGCAACACTTAATCCACTTATTAATAAAATTAGAAGACTTAAATCTAAAATAGTATATAGAAAGAAGGAGACTATTAATATACTAATGATAAATCCCATAAAACCTTCCAGAGTTTTAAGAAATAATTTACGCTTTCCAAAAGTTACCTCAAAAAACTTACTAATTGGAATACTAATTAATGTAAAAGCTATTCCAGCAATGACTATTCTTATATTGATAAAATTGAAAATTATCATAGTTAAGAAAATAGATAATAATATTAATGCAATTTCGAGATGTTTCCGTTCGTTACTTTCTTTAAGATAAGGTATTATTTTTCTCAAAATAGCCCCTTCATTATTCTTATTTAAATATTTATTAAAATCTATTAATAATATGATGATAGATGACGACCCTAGTATAATAAGAGTTAATAAAGGTAGATAAAAATATAAAATTAATAGAATTATTAAACTAGGATTTAAAAACAACTTCCACCACACTTTTTTTAGTTCATCTTTTATTTTAATTTCATTAAATTGATTTATGTTATAAAAAGCCATCACAATAATATACCCTAAAATAATCCATGTAAATATAATGAATTGATTTGCTGGATAATAAGGATAATAATACCAAATAGCATATCCAATAAGAGGATAAATTAATATTGCTAATAAATTTGATACTTTACAAGCTTGCCTGAATGTTATTAATATTACTAATACATAGAGCATGAAAACAAGAATTATTAAATCATACAAAGCAAAATTTATTATGTAGGTGATTAAAAGCGCCATGGATGTGGCAAGACCTTGCCCTCCTTTAAATTTTATATAAAAGGGGAAAATATGTCCTATTATAGCTGCATATCCTGCAATTTGCATTATCATCAAATTTGCTTGGAGTAAATATGCAATCCATATTGCTAATAATCCTTTAAAAAAATCATAAAATCCTGTCATGACCGCATACTTTACACCTAAAACATGGTACACATTAGAGGTACCCGCATTTTTTGTTCCAACTGTTCTAATATCAATACCCTTCATGCGTCCAATAATATATGCAGGTAAAATTGAGCCAAGGATATATCCAATAATTATTGAAAGAATTGCAATCACAATCACGTTAGCAGTCATGGTATCATATTATTTTTTATCATTATTAATGTCTATTAATTATTTTTATTTGAAAATACTAATAATCTCCAAAAAAACAAGATATAGAGGATTAATAGAAAAATTGGTAAGATTGGATCAATAGGAAATATCGTCAAACCAATAACAACTCCAATTCCGAAAAACAATGTACCATATTGTGATATTCTATAAATCATCTTATATGTTTGTTTAAATTTTCTTTTATTTTTATCCGATATAATATTCTTTAAATCTTCTTCGAGTTTTAATAAACCGGGAAGGGATATCATGTACCAAATAAGGAAATTTAAGAACCAAGAATCTGTAAAAGTAATTAACATTATCAGCATTGCCATCCCAAAGAACATTGAATAATTCTTTTCATTATTTGGCATCAAATAAAATAAAATTAATATTATGATATATAATACAGGTGTTGAGATCACTAAAATCATAATTTCTGAGATTGAAAGAGAAAATGCACTAAAAAAGACAAAAATTATTCTGGTTATACTTGTACTGGGATAATCTGAAAATTGTGAAGTGCTATTTTCTCTTATAAAACCTGTAATTAAATTAGGATATAATATAAAGTATAAAACATTTAAAATAAAGGGTATCAGGAATCCAATTAAAGTTATGGCAATCTGCTTGCCTTCAATTTGAAATTTTTTATTTCTATATGAAAACGAAATCTTTAGTAATATGGGAATTAGGAGAAAAGCAAATGGTTTATAGGCCATACTAATTCCAACTAATAAACCTACAATTAAATTAGCATATTTAATTTCATATCTCCTATTTTTTTCATTTTCTAATAATAAAACGACTAGAAGAATAATGAAGATGTAGATTTCGGTTACTTGCCCTATAAATAATAAGACAACTTGTAATGGTGCCATCAGACTAATAAGCAGCATGTCTCGTTTAATTTTCGTGTTAAATGATATTTTAAAAAATTTGGTAGATAAAATCAAAATGAGGTAAAATGAACAAATATGGAGAAAAGCCATTAAAATTGTATGAGCTATGAATGCTAATTCATAGGGGATCAAAATATAAGGAATAAAAAGTAATGAGAATATCGGTAAATACCTAAATGACATGTCATTAACCACGGGATCATATAATTGTCCGGGATCTATTATAATTAATTTAGTGGATTCATAGAAAATTCTAAAATCATGAGAGATAAGAATATTTTCAAGTGGGATTATATTTGGAATTAAGATGAAACAGGTTATTGTAAAAATAACATAAATTAAAATTGCATATAGTGAAAGTTTAAGAGTTATCGATTTTTTAATATATCTATTACAAAATCTAATATCTTCTATAAATGATTCCAACATTTTATTTTTAAACCCAATATATAGAGTATAACCTTTTTAAATATAGATTTATACTTTATAATCTAATTTTAATAATTTCATGTAATTTGCTTATTTATAATTTCAACCGCTTTTTCTATACCACCTGATGCTATAATTTCCTCTTTAATTTTTTGAGCATTTTCTTTATAATTTTGGTCAGAAATTATTTGCGTTAAAGCTTTCTGAATTTTTCCTTTTTTTTGTTTTTTAATCACTATTGCACATCCAGCTCGTTTTAATTTTGTTGCTATTGCGCCCTGTTCTATTCCAATAGGTATTGCTATTATTGGTCGTCCATAACTCAAAGCATCCAATGCAGTGTTCAAACCACAATGGGAAATAAGGATCTCACATTCCTCAAAAATTTCGGGTTGCCTTAAATAATCAAATACAAGGGCATCTCTTTCAAGTTCTTTAACTTGATTTTCATCAAGTAGTCCTGCGTGAACTACTATTGGTCGCAAACCTACTGCCTTAGAAGCTTGGACACATTTATGAATTAAACGATACCTAGATCCCAATAAAGTACCTAAAGAAATATATACATTTTTCACGTTGTCCTTAGGTAAATCGGGGCTAGTATAAGGTAAGACTGCACCATTTCTTAATGGTCCTAGATAAAACCAATCTTTATTCACTTTTGTTAATGGAAATTCAAGAGACTTCGTCTGTTGGGAGATTGTAGCTAAATTTGAAACTGCAAAATATCGCTTCATTCCAGTTCGTTTTTCCATATCCCATTTTTTACGCCAACTTTCTAACACTCGAGTATCACGTTTAAGAATGAAATCTGTAACCTTATAAACTCCTTTAAGATTGTGTATTCTCATTTTAGAAATATTATATTTCCAGCTAGTGAAAAAAGGAGGGAGTTTAACATCCATTACTATCGCCATTGCATTGCAAATTGAAATAAATGGGATGTTTATGTGGTCTGCTACAAGAGCGACGGCAGCTTCTAATTGATCACATATAATATAATCGATACCCTCTCTTTCAATAACTTTAGGCAATTCTCTACATACAACATCAGACCATTTATTTGTGAATCTTTTTTGCCAAACTCGTCCCATTCTAAGGCCTTTAAGTCTGGACATTTTGCTAGTTATTTTCTTTATACTCCCTTCAGGGAAGATATCCTTACCTATTGGTATAAAACTAAATTTTCTAATATAATTAGCACTATCTAATAATCCAATAAATTTTAAGTCAAGATTTTTTTTACTTAATCTATGGGCAAGAGATATCATTGGATTAATATGCCCCTGCAATGGGGGGCAAATAAATGCTATAGTTTTTATCATTATTTAAGTAGCTCTTTTTTTAATTACAATTTTATTCAAAAAAATAAGATTTGATTAAAAACAATTGTGTTTATAATTTATTAATTCCAATACATATAAATGGTAAATTAAAGCTATTTTTCTTTCTTTTTTATGATTAGATTAACATTTACTAATGTGAAAATCTGAAAGTTGTGAATTAACTTCTTTATGAAAAAAATTGAATAAAAAAAAATATTAATAAAGCTTTGGTAAAATTTGAACCTATTATACTGTATTAGTCTTCAAATTCTTCCCAATCTCCATCATTTAGGTCCTCATCCGAATCATCATCATAATCGCCAATTTCTTCCTCGTATCGGTCCCAGAAATCTCTATTTTTTCCTTTTTTAGGTCCATATACATTTAATTTGACCACTTTCTATTCCCTTACATTTTTATAATTAAACATTACATGAACTAGTTATCAAATTTAATATCAAATAAGAAATATTTAAATATTATTATCCAACTGAATGTTGTTAGATTTTGAGTAATAAGATTTTATCATTATTCTCAAACTAATGTATATCCTTTTTCAACATTTTCTATCCTTCCATTGTTAAGGAACTTTTCAAAATGTTTTTGGAGCATTATTTTTTCTGCTACTAGCAGATATTCTGAAAACGCATCTTTATAGGAGTGATATATAATGTTTTTGCGCACTAAATCACTAATAATTGTAGGTTTTTTTTCTGAAAAATATTGCAATATTCTTTCTTCTCTCTTCTCGATGATTGATTTATAATCATTTAATCTGTCCCTTACCTTTTTCCTTCCTTCAACCATTCCATTATGACCTGATATAGCCATATCAATATCTATATGTAATAATTTATCAATAGATTCTTCAAATTGCATTAAATTACTGTCCAAGCACCCATACCATGGCCCAAAAGAAGAAAGATCGATGTCACCTAAGAATGCTATTTTTGAATTAAGATCATAAAAACAACAATGTCCTGCTGAATGACCCGGAGAATGTATAACTTTCACTTGAATGTCATTCCCAATTGTAAATAATTGACCGTCTCTAAAGATTTTTTCGACTCGTGTGTCTTGTATTCGTATTATATCATATAAATATTGTTTAAACAAAGGTTCAGAGGGAGTTTTTTCCACACAATAATAATCAATAAATTTTCTAGAATTTTCAATCACTTCTTTATCTAATGGATGGCAAAAATGGTCTACATTTTTTAAGATCAGATTATCTCGTATGTGATCTTCATGCCAGTGGCTAAAAAAAACAGTATTAATTAGGAAATCTTTGTTCACTTTTCTAAGATGTTTTCTAGAAATACCTGTATCAATCAAATGATCCTTATATAATATTGAGTTGGAATAAGGAAGCTTTCCATTTCTTTCACCTTTAATAAAGTATATTTGCTCTGTTATTGGTATGATAAAGTCATTCATGATGAAAAATCTTGATTAATATATCGAAAAGTAAAATGTAAAAAATCTGATAAAGTTTTGGTTGAAATATATGAATGAGCTATTAATGTTTATTTGATTAAATAAGAAAGATACTTGTTTATTTTATTCAACCATGAATTTCCAGTAAATTCCAATCGAGAAAGATCTTCTCTTGAGCAATTTACATAAAAATTATTGAAAATCATTTCGTTATCTTTAAATAAGACTTTAAGAAAGTCTTTTATGATGTTTGAGATAAGTTTTACTTGAACCCTTGGATTTAGAAAAAAGGTAACTGTAAACTTCTCAAAACAAAAAAAAGTATGCATTTTCAACCCCGTTCCCATTAAATTTAAACCAGATAAGTCTTTAAAATTAATGGTTTCAGAAAATCTTTCAAAAGCACTAATGAACATTGGGATCAAGTCCAAATCAAATTCTTCTTCAAAATCATCATTCATATTATTTTTTAAAAAATAATACAATGCCCCTTCAAAAATTTCAAATCTAAGTAACGTTTTTCCATCCTTATCCGCGATTAAGCAACCTATAAATGGTGGAATGTTTCCTTGATTATTAGTATATTCTTTTAAATTCTCATAGATTTCAGTATTGAAGTGATTTGCGATCATTTTTAATTACTTACTTTTTTGTTCATTAAATAATAGTAGCCAAAAATGTTATAAAAATATTAACTTTTTTCACACAATTCCGCTTTGATAGCACAAATGATGTATTTAAATAGGCTTTTTTTACCACAAACTATATGGAAATTTATCTTTTAATAAAAATATAAAATGTATTTTGAAGCACAAAAAATAAGTAATAAGGAGGATTTTTTAAATATAAATAGAAGTACATTCCAATTTATTTTTTTAAATTATTTTAATGCATAATAGCACCGTTTTGGTGAATGAACCTTTCCTTCTTCCTTTAAATCCTTTATAATTTTCGAAACATTTTTCGATTCAATTCCGGTTGTTTTTGCTATATCTCCCGGTCGAAGAGGTTTGCCTGCATTTTTAAAAGCTTCAAGTATTTTATCTTTATCTGACATTATAACTTCAAATTTATTATTTTATTAGATAATATTATTTGTATATTAATTGAATGTTAGTTATATATACTCACTTTTTTTTTATTAAAATATTTTTTTATTTTAAAATATAA
>JBHLME010000046.1:0-33152 GCA_048938445.1 Promethearchaeota archaeon
TATCATTTTGAGTCATTCGTGAAAAAATTTACCTTATTATCTAAATAAGTATCTAACCAAGTAGGATACATCCTCCCTTCGATAAGTATATGAATATTTATTGATTCAAATTCCATTAAAAATAAGGATGCTTGAATATCTTGGATTTCTTTCATGGTATCTGTCCTAACACATAACATGATTAAGTTTGGGTGATTACTAAAAGCCCAAAGAAAAACAACTTTTTGACCATATTGGTTTTGTAGATTATTATTTAATTGTATATCGTCAAAATGAATATTTGGCTTTATTTTTAGAATGAACATTGAGACCAGTTGAGGTGTCTTATCCGGATACCAATCTATTGTGAACCTAACGAGATTTTTTTCGATTAATATATTTAAATGTCTTCTTATGGTTTTTGTGGATGCATTAATCTCCTTTGATACTTCGGCAATAGTCTTCCGTGAATTATTTTTTAGAGAATAAATTATTAAATAGTCTAACTTTGAAATATTCATATCATTTGAACCTCCTTCATTACTTGAATGTGCGCCTTTATCAAGTCCAATAAAAAGTTCATTAATTTTTCCAGTTTTTCTAACAAACGAGACAAGAGAGTCCAATTCATTTATATTCTTAATATATGCGTGAATAAAATATATGTTCCCACTAGCTAGAGTAACATTATATATACATTCATTTCTACCAAATTTATTAAAGAGATTTTTATCATTTTTAATTGGAGATTCTCCAAACATGATAACATTAACCATATTTGGAAATAAGAGAAAACTTAGCTTAGTTTGAAAGTTTTTAATGGCTCCAATTTCCACTAAGGATTTAACACGTTTATGGACAGAATTGACACTCATATCAAGCATCTCTGCAAGTTCTCGATATGGCATTCGCGAGTTTGCCATTAACATTAGAGAGATTGTAAAATCAATTTCATCCATATTACCCAATATTATTGAAAAAAATAAAAAACATGTGGTTTATTGAATTAAATTTTTATTTTTTTATTTCAATAGCAAATTAATAATAAAACAAATATTATCATAATCATGATATTCTTGATCAAGTCAGAAACCGTTGAATTAAGTAATTACACGATCAAGAATATACCCGGTTCTTCTGGAAGATTAGATGTAATATCGAGATGTATCTTATCCGCGTTATTGGGAAATGATTGTTTCTTTAAAAAAACACAAATTTGGATATTTTTAGACAAATATGGAACTTATGTATTTGATTCAGAAAAATTAAATTATCATAGTTTTCCAAAAAATGAATTAAAACTTACAGATTATTTTGTAGAACTCATTAGAAACAAGAATTGTCTGGAAAATATTCCAAACAATCCTTTATTACATGTGAAAATCTCTGATACACGAATTATCAACATTATTAAAGAATTTTTAAATAAAGATTTTTCAATTGCTATTTTAGAAGAGGAAGGACAAGATTTTTTTGAACAAATTAATAGGATAAATCATGAAAAACAAGTTTTTATTATTGGTAACCAAACAGGAGATTTCTTGGATTCGGAAGAATTATTGGAACTCAACCTACCTAAATTTAATTTAGGAACTAAATCATATCTAGCTAGTTCAATAATTCGATTGATAAACTTGCATTTTAAAACTAATAATTAAATTTTTTATTGAGCAGATTTTACTATTTATATATTTCTAATTCTATTTTTGGAGCCCTTGAAGGAAATTGAGCAATTCTGAAAATAATAATAAAAAAAGAAGTCGCCAGATTACTATTGTCGAAAACCTCACGCGTCGTCCCGTAGAATTTCTTGTAAACCATAATATCACGCCAAATATTCTTTCATATCTAGGATTTTTAAATTCTTTGTTAGCAGCATTTTTCTTGGGCATTGGAACGCTACATAATATTTGGTTTGGATGGTTATCCCCTGCATTTTTAATAATTTCAGGAATTCTTGATGTGCTCGATGGATCTGTAGCAAGAAAAAATGGAATTGATTCTAAAGCAGGAGCCTTCTTAGATTCAAATTTGGATCGCCTTTCGGATGCAGTAATCATAATTGGATTAATTTATGGAGAATTATTAGATTTCCTTTTAGGTTTTATTATTTTATTCTTATCTATCATGATCTCATATATTCGTTCTAGAGCAGAAAATGAAGGAGTAGATATGAAAGGTGTGGGTATCATGGAAAGAGGAGAAAGAATATTGTTCTTATGGTTCGCTATTATTTTTGAATGTTGGATCTATAATTTTTCAGCTTTATTTACAGGGATTCCTTTTACTTTATTTTTCCCCACATTAATATTAATCTATACGTTCTTATTGATATTGACGTTAGGACAAAGATTTATTTTTACTTTCAAAAAGTTAAGCAAAACAGAAGAAAATAATATTTAATCTCAATAAAATCAGGATTTATTATATAAATTGAGGTCCATTTTCATTACTTTTACGAAAAACTAAAATATTTAAATTTTTATTGATTTTAATCATTAAGAACACGGTTTAAAATAAGAACAATCACAGAAAAGGAGGTAAAGCAATGCCAAAGAAAAGAAAAAGTGGTGGAAAGACGGGGAGCAGTAAGGGTAATTACGGCAAGGTTCAATGTACTAAATGTGGAAGATTTGTCGCTCGAAGTAAGGCTAAGGCAGTTACTCGTCGAACATCTTTAGTTGATGCGAGGATGTATGGCGAGCTTAAGAAATCAGGCGCATTAATCATGAGCGGTCAAACAAAAAAATATTATTGCATAAGCTGTGCGGTCCATGGTCATCAGGTAGCACAAAGAGATAAAAATTTACGAAAAAGTTCTTAACACTTATTATCTTAAAATTAATGAATTTTACATAGATCTATTCCATAAATCATATTATAAAAATTAGATTCATGAAAATTTGTTTTTCTTAAAGATTTAATTGTTTAAAGAATGAAGGTAAGGAATAAACAATTTCACACTGATTTATTCCTGTTATTTCTATTATTGCACGGATTAAATATACCTCTTTCAAGGTATCATCTGGTTCATAAATTTTTACTTTAGCATTTTTTTTAAGTCTTAATGTATAGTTTTCCGCAATTCCTTGGATTGTATCTTCAGTTTTTAACTTTATCCCTAATAATCCCAATTCATAATGTAAAACAATAAATAGATATTGGTTGGTTTTTTCATCTAATCTTTCAAAATGCACTGCTTCCAAGGAATCTTGCTTGAGTTCTTTAGGAAGTTTATTGTAAGGAATTATTTTCTTTTTTCCTGAAATGTGTTCGAATGGTGTATAGAATAGATTATTAAAACTAGCGATTTTTTTAATCTGTTCATTATATTTTTCCACATCTTTTACTGAATATGCCTTATCTAGTAATACATCCAATTTTTGACCCATCTCTTCCGTAGTATATCCCTGTAAAACTGTTGATATATATGCACGCTTTAACTTTTCTATTAAAATTTCAGATTTTAAATCTAACCGGTAGTCTATAGCAATTTCTAAAGCTTGATTATATAAGTTTGCGGCTATTTGAGAGTGTCCTAGAGCTAAAAAGTAATCTCCAAGTTCACTAAACACGATAAGTGCATCTTTAAAATTTTCATCAAGTGCCATTTTCGAGAATTCATCCATTATCCCCATTGCCATTTCTCGATTTTCACCTTGGAGATAATAAGTAATGGCTTTACCAATTCCACATTTTAACTTGAGCACATTATCCTCGTATATTTCTGCAAGTTCTTCCGTGAAGTTATATTGCAATATTGCTGAATTATAAAGATAATGAAATAGAAGGATCAACGCTTTAATGTAGTTAAGTGTCAAGCAAGTCATGTAATTATGAATGAGCGAGGAAAATGAGGCAGCGTATTCAAGTGAATCAATTGCTCCACTAATCTTTCCAATAGTTACTAATACAAACGCGCGCAAGAATTCCATTTTACTTATTTCTTGGCAAATTAATTGTTGTATTATCTCGTAATCTCTCCTATTTTTTAATTGTCCTGAAGCTAATTGAAGTAAAGATCTTAGAAATCCATTTCCTTTTTTCAATAATTTAGCAGCATTAACATTTTCATTTTTTATGACTTCTTCTCGTGCACGTTCAAGATATTCACGAGATATCTTTAAATTTTCTAAAAATGAAATTATGTTAACAATTTTTGCTTCCTGACTTGCAGGTAAAGCTTGATTATCAATATATTTTTCAGATATTTCTATTTCTTCAGCATATTTAGAAGCACCTACTTCAAATCTTACTGCTTTTTCAGATTCTTCAATTTCAGCATCAGAACTTATTATGCTACTCTCAGTTACGGAAATTGCTTTTTCAATTAACCATTGAATTTTAGATTCAGCTGGATAGATCTTAGATCGTTCTATCATATAAGAAAGCGTGTAATTCAAGCTTCTTTTCCATAGGTTTTGAAAATATCCACGCATCTGAGATGTGGACGCACTTCTTTGTAATTTCAAGAGAAAACTTGAAAGAGAGAGAATATTAAGTCTTGTTTTAAAAATAAGACTCGCATTTTTAACCAATTTAAAATCATCCGTAACAAGATGGATTGGTATTCCATTGTTTTTGTCAATTAATTTTTTTGCGATAACGAGCAGAGAGAGATCTGGATCTTGCGCAGGGAACCTAATGTTATGATCACTAAGAATCGCCTTAATTTCTCCGATTTCAGAAATTTCAACAAGATTTACATTAATAATTTGCGCAAAACGTATCTTATAATTTTCTTGTGCTCGTATCTCATTAAAAACAACTTCTGAGATATAATATTCAAGATTTAAATCATCAGCAGCAATTTTTAAGTTTTTTAAAAGCCCTCTCGCTTGAACAGCACGAGTCATTATAAAAAAATTAGCATCGAAGATGATGAGCTCTTTTTTGGGCATTTCATCACTGTAAGAATTTTATTATTGAAAGATCAATTAATATAATATATTATACGCTTCATTATTATAATGTTTAATGATTGCTATTAATGAAAATTTATGAAGATTATTCATTTAATTGGGAATTCTGGTAGTGGTAAGACGCATCTTATAACCAACATGGTCAAGTTATTAAAAGAAAAATTAAATTTTAATGTAGCTGTCATTAAAAATATCCATGAGCACGAAGTGGATAAACCTGGTAAGGATTCTTATAAATATTCTGAAGCGGGAGCTGTTTTTTCAATTACTCGAAACGTTAATAATGAAAACACTATTTTTTTAAAGAGAGATATTAAAATCACGCAATTAATTGAGTGGCTTACGAGGAGTCCTTATAAAATTGATGTAATCTTTATTGAGGGCTTTAAGAAATTAAATTATCCATCAATTCTGTGTATAAGCGATATGGAAGAAATTAAAGCTCAAATTGATGACAGTGTTAAAGTAATTTCGGGAATTATTTGTAAAAAAAATACGAGTAAAAAACAATATATAAATATTCCTATATTAGATATTGTAAAAAACTTTTCAGAATTCCTTGATATATTTGAAATTAGATGACTAGTAAAAATAAATTTCTTATTCTATCGTTCCCCAGAAGGGAGCGAGTTTTTGGCATATAAATTTAACTTGTTGTATTAAATCATCATCATTAATTCCATCTAGAAAGTAGGAACTTAATTTTTCATATATTTCAATATTATTTGAAGGATCATCAACAGAATTCTTTATTTGTTGAATAAACTTATTAAATGGATTAATAATACCATTGATCAACCATTCTTCAAGATATAATGGATTTGAATATGATTTAAAATTATAATATATTAAAAATTTAAATATATCCTCAGAATTATAGAAAAATCTGTCAGGAATATCCGCATATTCTTTAAATTCATTTAAAGCTTTTTTAAGCCTTTTTTTTCTCAAGCTAATAACAAAAATTGGCCAAATATCATCAGAAAAATTCATGTCTTGAAATAAAAACAATTCTTTTATTCTTAAAGCAATATTTTTTGGAACATATCTCCCTCGAGGGTCCATAAAATTATCTGAAGCTTCTTCTAAAGATTCTCTAATGAAGATTCTTTCAATTAACACGTAGATCATTCGACATATGTGATCAATTACTATGTCAAAAGTTAAAAGAGAATTTTCAGGGTTTTCAGACAATAATTCGTTCTCTTCCTCAATCAAATTAAAGAACTTCTCATTAATGCTTCTCAAAAAACTACTAAAAAACCAAAAATTCATGTTTGAAACAGTTTTTCCGAATATTTTTTGAAAAAACATGTAATTTACATCCATGTGGTTGATGATTGAAAAATAATCCATGAATAAATTAATTTCTCTTAACGTATTAGCATTAATGGGAAAGGGAGCATTATTTTTGTTTTGATTTAGATAGTCACTAAATTTTCTAGGGAGAAATAATAAATCTCCTACTTCCAAAGCTTCAAGTCCGCTGGCAAAATAGTATTTCATGTACAGTAAGAATAAATCAAATTGTGAACGTGGTGAGGGTAAATTATTAGAAGCAAAAGTAGTATATAATGAACTTTTTGTATCGATAAATTTGAATAATTTGATTAATGAATTATTTTTTTCATTTGAATAATTGAGATTACCCAAAAAATTTCTTCTTATAATCTCTAATTTAGAGAATTTGGAATCTTCCACCCGTGAACAAACGAAATTTAAAATATCCAAGAGTGGAGATATATTCTGGATGAGGGTTGATTTTTTATAAAAATAATAAAATAAATTTATCACTTCATCTTTTATCAATATCGAATAATCATTAATGGCCGTATTGTAAAGTTTTTCTCTCGCATTCAGTAATTTATCATAAAATTCTCCAGGGATTCCTTTAAATTGTTTTAAAAACCAGATCAAATTCATTTTATAATAATTATCGCGTAGTTCATCCTTGCTATCCTTGATAACTATCATCATATGCCAATATTTATTTTCTTGCGAATTTTTCAGAGAGACATGATCTAAAAACATATAAAATTTATCTTGAATAAATTCCCGAACTTTAATTCCGAACACTTCAACAATACGAAAAAAAAAACCAATAAAATATTCTGATGTATATTGTTTTTCTCCAATTTTTGTAAAAAAACGTGTAAAATATTCATCCTCCTTAGGAGGGATATAATATTTATACTCCATTATAAGGATAGAATCCGATATTTTTTCTTGAAGGGATAAATGAAACGAATTTTCATCAAATCCTAATATATTAGATAAATATGATTTGAAATATTTATCAAAATTATCATAAAAAAAAGTTGTATAGGTATTCCTTACATTTGAATTTACATTATTTTTGTTAAAATTGTTCCAATCTGATGTAATTAATTCGTTGAATTCTTTTGTTAATTGTTCTTCACGTTTTAAAACCTCAAACAAGTATTTTCTTTCCATGTGAAGAATAAAACCATTAGTTTTAACACGTTCACTTAAGAAATCTAATAATTGATTGATATTTTTTTTCATTTTTTTATCAAATTCAATCTTACATTAAATATTTCTACCTATAGTATATATCGAAGCAAACCTTATAAAAATAGACATGATAGAGAATTAGACATTTTTAACATATAATTTATAATTGTTCATCTATATTACTAAAATAACTTAGTTATTTCGTCAGTTTCAGTATAATTTAAAGATTCTACTTTCCCTTTGGGTGTTCTTACCCTCAAACCTTTTTCCTTTGAGATAAAAGTTCCAATTTTTTCTGCTTTTATTTTGTTTTTCTTCAATAGATCTAATAAATCTGACGAATATTCATCATCAATTGCAATTAAAAGGGATCCTGATGAGATTGTATTCATTGGTTCAAGTCGAAAAACCTTACTTAACTCTTGAGGTTCTGGTAATACTTTAATTTTATCAAATTCTATTTGAACTCCCATATTTGAAGCAATTGCCATTTCAGCGATTCCACACGCAAGTCCTCCCTCCGTAGGATCATGCATTGCATTAACCTTAAAATTTGCAGTCGCTAAAAGCGCTTCCTTTGCAACACTAATACCTGGATCATAGAGATAGTTCTTACATTTTTTAATAAATACTTCATCATATCCTTTATTTATAAGTTCTTGTTCTTTTTCTCTACCAATTATGGATGTTCCTTCGATAAAGATTCCTTTTGTCAAGATCAATGAATCTCCTAATTTTATACCTGATGATGATACCAGAGAATCCTTATCAACCTCTCCCAATAGAGAACCTATCACAATTGGTCGATCGAGTCCAGCTGTTACTTCTGTATGGCCTCCAATAACGGCTATATTCATTTCACTACATGTATCATGAATATTTTTAAAAACTTGTTTAACGAGTTCATCAGTAGTTTTATTTTCTGGAAATAAGATTGTTGATTGAAACCACTTAGGTGTGGCGCCCATGCATACAATGTCATTAACATTAATATTTACTGCATAATAGCCTATTTCATCTGTTGCGAATGTAATAGGATCTGTTTTTGCTACCAAATATTTATTACCCATATCAATAACAGCAGCATCTTCCCCTATTTTTGAACCTATAATGACGCGATCATCATTTAAATCAGAAATAAAGTCATTTAATAAATTTCTTAATAATTTATGTTTAAGTTTACCAAGTGCTAATTTGTTTTTAATTGGAGTCATGGTCGTTATTTTATTTTTATTTGATACTAAATATTCTTAAAAAATTCCTATAATGAATGAGATTATAATCCACAAGATAAGGCTAAATCCTATAATCCCGGCAATGATCACGTAAGGCATTATCCTAAAGAGATACCATTTAGCATCGATGGCATCATTTGGACATCCTTCACCACAACAATAACATTCAATACATTTTTGATCATCAATCAAGATTTTATCTCCTTTACGAGTCATTGCACTCGCAGGACAATGTTTTACGCATTGTTCACATAGGGTACATTTTTTTTTATTAATTTTAATAGACATTCTCATCAATAATTTAGCAATACCAGTGGGGAGCCATTTTAGGGAATAACCTGATTTTTTTAGAAGTGCTATTTTTGGTTTTTTGAAATTTTTAATAATATAATCTTGATAATTTTTCTCACCTTGCAGTTCCAATTGAGATATTTCTACTGGAAGGTCTGTTCTTCTTGCTAATGAATTGATTGCTTCTAAATCACTAGGATTTCCATTCATTAAAGTATATCCAATGATATCCACTGCAGCTGAATTAAATCCCGCAATCATTAATCCTATTTTCCTCGCTTTCCCAAATTGAGGTCCTTTTCCTTCCATTGCGATCACTGCATCCATAACTGTCAAGACTTTCGGTTTATCCGTTTGATTCGTCTCTTCAACGGCAAAATAAATATCAGCAAGCATTTTTTGGAAATTAGTCTTGTTGTTATGGATTAAATGCATTTTTTGTTTATTCCCTAACATTCCAAAAAGATTCTTTATTGCACCAGTATATACGAAGCCCGAATGAGTTTTTAGTTTCGGTAGGTTAATTATTAAATCTGCTTCACACACTTCCTTAGGCAAGTAAATATCTTCTTCTGCATCATGTGGTGGATTAACCAATCTTATTTTCTCACGTTCAGATTTGAAAAAATTTAAAACACTAACTTCCTCTGATTCACACATCTCCTTAATTTTACTCGATTTAAGAGATCGACTGGTTATAGTGCTTGTCAGCGTGGAATCTCCAACAAGAATTTCCTTCACATCACCCTTTTCTTTTAAAATTTGAATCAATGAAGTAATTATTTCAGGAGGTGTAAACACGTTTTTTCCACCAGAGAGCACGTTGGGCTTTAATAACACTTTTTTTCCTTTAAAATAATCTTGTATGCCAAGTAATTCAATTAATGAATTTAATGCCCTTTTCACGTTTTCTGATTCATAATCATCTAATTTAACAATTGCCACTATTTCTTTTTTATAATTAAATTTGTTAGGAAGAACATAATTTGAATTGAATTTTTCTATCGTTTTGACTTCTTTCGATTCTACCATCATTAATTCACCAATGATTTTGATATATCTATATTTGAAAATTTTAAAGTCTTTTCTTAAAAATTAGATATGATAAATATGGATTTATATAAAAAAGAATCGAAATCTTGATTAAAAAGTAGGTATTTTAATATTCATCTTATATTTTTAAATATGAATTAAGTTATATATTAAATAAGAACTCAAATTATTCTAACCTAAAATTAAATTTAGTGATAAAAATGGGATTTGGCAAAACTTTTTTACTATGCTTAATCACTTATGTTGGAGCTACATTTGGTGGTTGGGTACTAGTATTGGCACTTAATGGATTTATTAGCTCTTTTGGTACTGCTCTGACTTCATTACCAACTATAGCAGAAGCATTTTTTGGTCCATTTGCAGCAACCCCCTATCCTGGAGATAGCTATAGTGGTTTAGCAGGTGCGATATTATCTCTTTCAATTAGTGATATTGTAAAATTCGCTTTCTATATTGGTGCTCCACTATTAGCTGCGATCATAGCAGGAATTGTTGGTGAAAAAAAGGCAGAAGTATTTGGTGCTTGGTTATTGGTTATTAGTATTAGTATGGGTGTTGTATTAACCCTAAATCTAATTACTTACCTAATTATATATGGTGGCGGACTTTCAGTAACAGAAATAATAAATATAGTGTTGGGAGCAGTTGCACATGCATTTCTTTACGGTTGTATCGCGTTATTAGTATCAAAATCTGAATCTTTTTAAAATAATTTTTTTATTAATTTCTTTTTTCTTTTTACTTTTTAGGAATTATCAAAACTATTGAATTTTTTAATTTAAGGGAGATGAATTTTAATATAAGATAATGTCATATCGAATAGTATTCAAGATACTTATGAAAAAAAATAAATTTTTAATGTTAATTCATGTTTTTCTAACCATTACTATAATTATATCACATAAAGTGGAAAAAATTGGGAAAACGAGCAAGTCCTTTGGATATTTATGCACTACTTGATAAGTCAAATTGTAAGGATTGTGGTTATGACACGTGCATGGCGTTTGCTACTGATCTTTTAGAGCGGAAGATCACGTTAGATGACTGTACACACCTAAATCAAGACCCCAAGCAGGCAAAAAAACTTGCGAAATTAAAGGAACTTACAAGTCCACCACAAAAGCCAGTTGTTATAGGGGTTGGTGAAAGAAAATGTATTGTTGGAGGCGAGGAGGTGTTAATGAGACATCAACTCACTTTTTATAATAAAACAGGAATTTTTATTGAAGTCCCAGACGACATGGGTGCTGATTTAGAAAGTACAATAAAATATCTAACTGATATTAAAATAGATAGGATGGGAGATACTTTAACAATTGATGGTATTGCACTGCGTTGCGTATCTGGAGATGTTGAAACATTCAAAGCAGCAGCAAAAAAATTGGTAGGAACTTCAAATTTACCTATTATCTTGTGTAGTTTGAATGCTGATAACTTATTAGCGAGTGCAAGTGAAATAAAAGATAAAAAACCTTTATTATATGCTGCAACGAAAGATAATTGGGAAAAAATTGGAACTTTTGCCATACAGAATAACTTACCTGTAGCCGCAACCGCAACTAATATGGACGACTTGATGTCATTAAGCGCTACCCTTCAGAAATTAGGTGTAAAGGAGATCGTATTAGATCCAGGAACATTCTTTGGTCCAGGTAATCTGAGTGTTACTTATGATAATATCATGCAAATAAGAACAGCAGCAATCGATAATGATGATCCTAACGCGTGTTGGCCAGTTATGGGCGTACCAGCTTCATATTGGACACAAGTTAAAGCTGATGGTGATTTATGGAAGCATCAGTATCAAGAACTCATTATGGCTTCAATCATGCTCGCTATTGATACATCATTAATTATACTACATACTGGACAAAAAAAGGATGAAATATGGGGGCTCTTGGCATTAATGACTTTAGGACAGAGTATATTTGCTGATCCAAGAATTTATCCTGCTGTGGATCCTGGAATTTATAAAATTGGAGAACCTGCTAAAGATGCTCCAATATTTGTTACAAGCAACTATAGGATGACCAAGATTCCCGTGGAACAAGATTTACAAGGAGGGAATATTAATTGCTGGTTATTAGTAGTTGATTCCGAAGGGATAGGTATTGAATCTGCAGTCGCAGGAGGTCAATTTAATGCTGGTGCTATTGCTGAAGCTGTTAATGAATATAAGGCATTTGACAATG
The DNA here is from genome assembly GCA_048938445.1 of Promethearchaeota archaeon. Lineage (GTDB taxonomy): Archaea > Asgardarchaeota > Lokiarchaeia > Sigyniarchaeales > SOKP01 > FT1-020. The sequence continues at coordinate 12,148 of JBHLME010000046.1, forward strand.
TAAATCATCGAATTCTTGTAATTCCAGGAATGGCCGCACGACTTAGTGGGGCATTAGAAGATGAAGCTAATTGTTATGTCGTTGTTGGACCTCGTGACAGTTCAGGAATACCAAAATTCGTCGAAGATTTATGGACGCCTGATAAATATATGGCAGAGTTTGCCGAGCGTGGAGATTAAATAATATTCAATTTATTTTCTTTCTTTTTTTAAGATAAACAATACAAATTTTTTAAATTCAGAATCTCAGAAGAAAATCTTACTTACAACTTACATTGAAATAGTTTTAATCAAAAAATTCAGATTAACTCAATTATTTGCATTAATTTGATATTTTTAATTTGTAGAATAAATATCTCTAATTCCTCTCTTTTTAATTCGTTAAATCATTTTAAATAAAAAATTATTGGAAATTTTATTAGAATATAAAAAAGACGTTTAAAATAAAATTTTTACAAAAATGAATTAATAAAATGTAAAATTAATTGTTAATTTTATTTTAAAGTAAATTAAATAATTATAATATTTAAAGATAAAATAAAAAATTTAGAATTAGGATTAAACTTCTTCTCCTCTTTTTCTTGCTTCCAAGTCTTTAAAATCCTTTCGTACGATTTTCCCGACAAATGTTTCTTGGAGTTCTTTTCTGAATTCGATGAATTTCGGCATTTTATATGCCGCTAGATTTTCTCTGCAAAATTCTCTTATCTCGGCCTCCATTTCAGGACTTTCCACATATCCTTCTTTCAATACCACATAAGCTTTTACTAGTTCACTTCCAGGTGTATGAGGATTAGGCATTCCAATTACAACAGCTTTTTCAATTGGTTCAAATTCGTATAATACATCTTCAAGCTCTCTTGGATAAACTTTAAATCCACTAACATTAATCATGTCTTTTTTCCGGTCGACAATAAATAAATATCCATCGTCATCAATATAACCAATATCTCCTGTAAGAAGCCATCCATTTATCAGTTGTTTTGCCGTTTCTTCTGGTTTATTCCAATACCCTTTCATTACCTGGGGTCCATTTATCATTATCTCACCAGCTTCTCCAATCGGCAAGATTTTGGTATAATCATCAATATCAACGATTCTTACATTCGTATTTGGAAATGCTAAACCAACAGAGCCAATTTTTCGTTCACCAATTATAGGATTTGAAAAGGTGACGGGTGAAGTTTCAGACATTCCATATCCTTCCAAAATTTTACAACTGGTCTTTTCTTCAAACTCTCTCAGTACCTCAGGAGGCATAGGTGCGGCTCCAGTATTACATATTTTTATTGATTTTAGATCCTTTACATAATCTTCAAAATCATCCCGTTCTAGCAAACGCATGTACATGGTTGGTACTCCTGGAAAGAAAGTAGGTTTTGTCGCTTTAATAATCTCGAAAAACGACTTCTGATCTCTCGGATCAGGATTTAAGGCAATAGTTGTCCCTGTTCTAATAAAAGAATTCATACAAACCGTCATTCCATAGATATGGAATAATGGCAATGTTGTCAGAGCAGTTTCTTTTCCTGGCTCAGTAAAACCTGTAACCCATTCATTTACAGAGATGACATTTGAGACGATATTATAATGTGTTAACATTGCACCTTTAGGTAATCCTGTTGTACCACCAGTATATTGAATAACAGCTACATCTTCTTTTGCATTAGTCTCGAACTTAGGTGGATTTGGTTTGTATTTCTTTATTAAATTTACAAATTGCAATGTTCCTGATATTTCTGGTGGATTTTTGTTTGCATTTGGTGCATAATCTAAGGCATTGGTTATTATTACATGTTTGAGACGTGTAGACATTTGAATTTTTTTTATTTTGTCAAGATGTGCATCGTGACAGATGAGAACTTCTGCCCCAGAGTCATTTAATTGGTATGTTAATTCATGTTGAGTATATAAAGGATTAAATGCGGTAACGGTAGCACCTGCTTTTAAAATTCCATAGAAACTAAATAAAAATTGTGGAAAATTTGGCATCATTATCGCTACAACATCGCCTTTTTGCACACCTAAATCAACTAAAGCAGTAGCAAGTCTGTCAGCTATTTCTTTGAACTTTTTAAAGGATATTCTGTTTTCATAATACCATATTGCTGTTCTCTTTCCAAATTCCTCTACTGCATCATCGAGAATTTGGTATAAATTTATTTCAGGAAAATCTATTTCTGCTGGAACTCCTTCGTCATAATTTTTGATCCAATGTTTACTTGCATAGGGATCTTCACTCATTTCTTTATTTACCTCTTATTATTTATATTTGTTTTTTGTGTTTTAATTTATTTATTTATTATTGATTTCGTTTAATTAAATCAAGAGCAAAATCAGCTGCGGTACTTACGTAATCGTATTTATCGTGGTATAGCATCTCTAATCCCGTTTCTATTTCTGGTGTCATTATTCCTATTTTTCCCAAAGCTTCAGCAGCCCTCCATCTCACTTCTGATTCCCTATCGTGTAGAGCAGCTATAAGAGCTGGAATGGCATTTTGCGCATTTGCACCTAGATTTCCTACTGCAAGTGCAGAGGTTCTACGAACAATGTTCATAGGATCTTTTAGCGCTTCAATTAATACATCTATAGCAAGTTCTGAGTTATGTCCGATTTTTCCTAAAGTTCGAGATATTTGAACTCTTACAGAAGTCGTTTTTGAATATGCGTTATTTAGACTTGATAAAATCCTATTGGATAAAAGTTTAAAGTAATATTTGAATTTTTCATTAAATTTTTTGAGGTTTTCGGGTTTCTCAAGTATTAATCTCTTGGGTCTAAGAATCCCGCTTTTTTCAAATATTTCAATTATTTTAGGAATTTTATCCGTCAGATCTACCTCCATAGCTCCAATTGATGCAATTATGAGAATCCTTCGTCTATTACTACTTTTGATGATTGCTTCGAGTAAGAAAAGTAAGGTTCTCTTGCCTATAATTCGAAGAGCTTCTATTGCTTCACCTCTTAGTATTGCTGAATTACTGTATACATAAGTGTTTATTGCATTAATTATCTCAGGATCGTCTCTTTTTATCTCACCCAAAACTTCAATTATACCTTTTTTAACTATAAATTTTTCCTTATCAAGAGTAGTTAGAATGAGTGGAATATCATTTTTAGCACATAATTTCAATGAATTAATTGCTCTATGTCTCACTCTCCAATCTCTATCTCCAAGTGCAATGAGTAATGGAGGGACGGATTCTTTTATCTCTTGACCAATTTGTCCGATTGATATTGCTGCTGCAGCTCGAACTTTCCAACTGATATCATCAAGACGATTAATCAAGGTAGCGAGTGCTTCAGATGAATTTAATCCAATCATCCCTAGTGATCTTGTTGCCTCAATGCGAACATCTTCATCAGTGTCACGTGTAGCTGTGATCAGACTAGAAATAACTTCTGGAGATTGGTAACCTATTTTTCCTAAACTTATTGCAACTTCTTTTCGGAGGGTAACTTCTTTATTTATAATCATTTTTGCCAATTTGGAAACTGCTTCTTTAGACATATCTCCAAGATTTCCGAGGGAACGAACAGCTTCCCGACAAATACTCCAATCATCATCTTCTAAGCATGATGCTAAACCAGGAAGAGCTGATTGAGAATTTTCTCCTAATTTACCTAAAATTAATATTGAATTAAATCGAATAGACCTTATTTTACTACTTAACTGTTCAATAACTTCACTGATAATTGAGGAATCTCTTTTTATTTTAGATAAGATTAAATCAATCCTTCCATCTCTTAATAAACTTTCTAATGATGCAGACATTTTTTACACCTTATAATCCTAAATATACTTTTTTAATCCTTGGTTCTTTTTCTAATTCTTCCCTGGTGCCTCTCATTTCAATCTTTCCTTCTTCTAAAACATTAATGTTATCTGCATAATCCATAGCGATAGCAGCATCTTGTTCGACTAATAAAGTGGTTACTCCCTGATCTCTTATTTTTTGAATGGCATCCATAATATCAACTTTAATTTTAGGGGCCAATCCTATTGAAGGTTCGTCTAGTAATAGAAGTTCTGGATCAGCCATTAGAGCACGTCCAAGAGCAAGCATTTGCTGTTCTCCTCCGCTTAATGTTCCTGCTCGTTGTTTTTTTCTTTCTCTAAGACGAGGAAAAATTGTAAAAACATAATTTAATAGCTCTGCACGCCTTTTTCTATTTTTTAAGTAAAAAGCACCCATCTCAAGGTTTTCTAAGACAGTCATGTCATAAAAAAGTTTTCTTCTTTCGGGACAATGTGCAATTCTTAATCGAGCAATTTTATAAGCATCTAATTCATCGATTCTCATACCTTTAAAGAATATCTTTCCCCGATCAATTTCTTCTAAACCTGAAATTACTCGCAAGAGTGTAGTTTTTCCTGCACCATTTGGTCCAATGACCGCGTCCAGTGCTTTTTCTTTTACACCTAAATTTACTTCTTCAATAGATTTAGCTTTTCCATAATAATGATATATTTTTTTTATTTCAAGTATAGGTTTTTCATAAGTCATTAAAATTCACCTTTATATTATCTATTGTCCAATTCTTCGATTTTATTATTTATTTAATATTTTCCTAAATATGCTTCATAAACTCGTTTATCTTGAGTAACTTCTTCAGGAGTTCCATCAGCTAGTAATTTACCTCGATCCATGACAATTACTCGAGGAACAACAGCCATTAATTCACGCAATACATGACCCACTATAATTATTGTATACCCTTGAGCATGTAAATCCCGAATTAATTGAACAATACCTGCTTGTTCATCACGTGAAAGCCCACTAAATGGTTCGTCAAGGAGGAGTAATTCTGGATTAGTAGCAAGAGCTCGTGCAAATTCTACTCTTTTTAAATCACCGTGAGGTAAAATAATAGGAGGGATTCGTGCCTTATCTATTAATCCCACATTTGTGAGAATGGTGCTAGCTTGTTGTTCCAGGTTTTCTAAGTGCTGCATTTTTTTACTCCTAGGAGACATACACCCGATCATTACATTATCAAGTAATGAAAGTGTGCGTAGAGGCCTTACTACTTGAAAAGTTCTCGCAATTCCTGCATTAACAATTCGATGGGGTTTTTTATTAGTTATATTCATCCCATTAAACCAAATAGTACCTGTATTTGCGCGTGCAAAACCTGAGATTAAATTAAAGAGGGTTGTTTTTCCGGCACCATTTGGTCCAATTAATCCAAGTAATTCACCGCGATTTAGTTCAAAGCTTACATCATTTACAGCGGTCAATCCACCAAATTTTTTTGTTAGGTTTTTAACTTGTAATATGTTTCCCATAATAAATTTTACCTTTTTCTATATTTTAATTTATGAAATTATTTTTATTTTCCAGATACAAGATCCCATAATGTTTTTGAGTGTTTTATAAGAGGTTCCATAACTCCACGTTCTGTGAATCGTATGATCACTATTAAAATGACGGCAAAAATTAATAAAGAAAGGACATCAACATAACGTATTATTTGACTTGAGTCAAAAAATGGAAGGAAATCAACTATTAATGGAAATATTTCTTGTATGATTTGTCTAACAAATACAAAAGTAAAAGCCCCCATAACTGCTCCAGATATCTGGGCGATTCCCCCTAAACACGCAAATATGACCGGATAGAATGAAAGTGAAGTTGAAAACTCAAAATATGTGGCTTGTCCATTGTGCAAACAGTAAAGAGCTCCTGCTATACCCGCAAAAAAAGCACTGATCATAAATGCATATAATTTATATTTCCATGTATTAACTCCAGAAGCTTTTATTGCATTTTCATCATCACGTATGCCTTTAAATATCTTACCGAGTTTTGAATTGTAGATGACTAACAATACAGTAATACAAATTACCGTGACAATTAAAACAAATATTAATTGCCTTTGCAGATCACCCCTATAAGGTACTTTAATTGCTAATGGTAAATCTATGGTATCTATTTCATAAGGTAGAATATATTGTTTAAATAGGTCAATATACTCAGGTTGTTGGCACACATAGTATAAAATTAAGCTAAAAGCCAAAGTTCCCAAAGCTAAATATGGTCCTCTAAATCTTAGAGAAGGGACGGCTATTATTAATCCAAATAATACTGTTAGAACACCAGCCAGGATCATTAATAAAACTAGATTGACAGCGGTATACAAATTGATTAATAATGCTATAGCATATGCTCCAAGTCCAAAAAATGCGGCATGTCCAAAACTAACTTGACCTGTAACTCCCGATAGCAAATCCCAACTAGCCGAAAATATTGAATAAATCATAGCTAAAATAAAAAGAGCATAATATTCCTGAGTATTAATGAAGAACATTAATACAGTCATAAAAATGAGAACAAATATAATGAGTCCTCCTCTGAATGATAATATCCATTCTTTGTAATTATTAGCTTTTTTTGGAATCGAATAGGTAGAAATATTTTTTAATTTTTGAGAAGTGCGTTGAAAAATATTCCTATTAGCACCTAGTGTTTCATTTTTATCATCTATAAATGATAAGTTAGTGTTCAGTTTTTCTTCTTTTGTTTCCATGTTATTATTCACATCTTATTTGATTTTTTTTAAAGTTAATTTTTTATTTATCTATTATTATAATTGTTCTATACTCTTTCTTTCTTTCCAAAAATTCCTCGAGGTCTTATAATAAGCACTGCAACTAATATTATTAGAGGAAATATATTATATAATGCAGGATCAATGAAAATTTGGCAGAAGTATGTGGAATAAGAAACTATAAATGAACCTATTAAAGTTCCAGGGATACTCCCTACTCCACCAAGTATTACCACTGACATTGATAATAAAAGAAAATTCCACCCTGTACTTGCCTCCATACCGCCTACAGGTATGTACAATATAGCAGCTAATCCTGCGAGAAAAGTTGATAAAACGACAGTAATTAAAAGAATTTTGTTGAGATTGATGCCCATTAATTGAGCAGCTTCATGATCTTGAGAAACTGCTCTTATGGCTCGACCATATTTTGAATATTTTATGAATAGCATTACAGTAGTGATAATGATTATCGATAAAATTATCACGATTATTTCCTGATATTCTATTATTGTGTCAAAAACAAAATATCCCCCCTCAATAAAGACAGGAAGCGAAAAAAGTGTAAATCCCGGTTGCATATATTCATTAAGAGAGATTATCTCTCCAAGAAGAAATGCCAAGGCAAATGTACTAATCATGATGAAAATTTCATTATTTTGAAATGGTTTTACTAGAATTACATATGTAAGCGCTCCAATTATAGTAATTGTTATTAAACCAATAATTATAGAACCAAGATATGGCATACCTACATAACGATATAAACTAAAGACTAAATAACCCGTAAAAAAATAATACATTCCATGACTAAGATTAATTATCTTTCCAACGCCATAACTTAAAGAATAACCCAAAGCAATTAAACAAGTCACTAATCCATAACTAGTTCCTTGAAATAGAAGTTGAAAAATACCTCCTGCAATATCTACCAAAATTCATCAATCCCTTTTTTATAAACTCATTTTTGATGTTAAATAAATAAATTAATAATTATTTAAAAACTTTTCTTGTATTTTTACTTCAATTCGGTGTATATCCTTCATTATTTTAATTAAAAAAAAAAAAAAAAGATTGTTTATATTTAATTTAAGTAATTAAAAGGTTACCGGACCACCAGTGTGGGAATAATATCCGATTCTTGTAAGCTCTCTCTGGTAACATAGCTGTGGGAGAGGGAGCCCAATTATCCATTAGAGTTGATGGTTGAGATTCATCTCCATAATACCATCCCGGTACTAATGGATTGCTATAGTTGAAATCAAATGCGAATGTAGTCGCATTATTATTTACGGGTTGCCACTGTCTCCAGAGAGTTTCGGCCAAGCCTTCTGTTTCAGCACTGCCATTATAACCCATATAATCATGATATTGATCAAAAGCAACGCTACTTACAAGTCCGGGATATGGAGAATCTATATCATAAGTTTCTAAACCCGTTACGATGTTATCAGGAGTGAAACCAGCAAGAGTAATTGCATTTACACCCATTCGGAGACCATTATATCCACCAATGCTTGTATAAATTGGATCTGTGGCCCATTGTGCCCGGTAAGCCGCTAGGAATGGTAATAATTGATCACTAATATTTAAATCAGCATAAGCGTGGGAAGTAATCTCATACATTCCACCAGTTGATTGTCCAAGTGGGGTTGTAGAATTATATTTTGTTGCATAATCCGTTAAGTAAAAGCTAAATTGAGCTAATATGTTAATACCCACTAGTAATGCATCAGGTTTATATATTCCATAGTATGATCCCATAGCGCCTCCAATTGACGTACTAGATACTATCTGAATAACAAGCGGACATTGAGCAGTCATTACATTGGTATATAATCCTCCAAAACTATAAGTATCTTTTGTAGAACCCGCAGGTATAGGCACGAGATTGAAGGATATTCCAGGATGAACAGCTAATATCTCTTGTTGGACATATAGTGTAACTAATTGTGTCCAATCAAGTTGTTCATATACTAACGTGATATTGTCTACACCATACCCAATATGTGTAGTGATATTTTCAATAATTCTATTAGCGATGTATTTTCCCATAACCTCTCCTTGTATTTTATTATTGGTTGGCATGACTCTGAACGTGTATTTGTAGAAATCATAAGCATCTCCAACTCTTTCCTTACAAAATTTTTCTGATGCAGTACCTGTTATGATGAATGGTATTTTTGCTGTCATCATTATATCTTGATAAGATGAGAATCGTTCAGTTCTAAAACCACCAAGACAGAAATGAGGTGCATGGTTAATCATCCTATATGCGGCAGCATTTGCTTCATCTTGCGTTCCCAATTGTTCTTTCGTATCTTCTACAACGAGACCAATATAGTATGGTACACCACCTATCACTATACCTCCAGCTAAGTTAATATCTCTAGCAGCGATCCACGCCCCTTGATAACAACCTTCACCACTCCAACTCATATCATCCAGAATACCCACTTTAATGGTTTGCGCTAAAGGTTTTTGTTCCTCACCAAAACCGGGATATTCATAATTATTTACTGGAGGAAGTAACAGATAGATAACGACTCCAATTATTGCTCCAGCAGCAATCGCAGCGATAACAATAATAGCAATAAGTCTTTGTCTACTTCTTTCCATTTTTTTATTCACTTATTTTTATTAAATTTTTTTGTTTAAAATTTTATTATTTAAACAAGCAAAATCTTCTTTTGTTTGTATTTAAAGATTTTCAAAACATTTTTTACGACCGTAAAATATTTCTTATCGTTGTAAAAACGTTAATATCATTTTAACGAACTTTAATATAAAAGGTTTGTTGTTTTCCTTTTTTTATTACTATAGTATTTTTAAGGACATCCTTGTAAAAGATCTTTGTCCATTAACCTAAATTGTCACATCTTATTGGAAATATTATAAATTATTGGAATTCATTAAAATTTAGTAAAAAGTTCATAAACTAAATCATGAATAATTATTCAACAACAAAAATTTTAATAGTAGATCCTCATAAAAATTGATTCAACTCTAAAAAAAATATTATAATCATTACTTACATATTTATAACCAGACCTTCTTAATTGAAATAATGTATTGATTAATCAAGGTTATTAAATTTATTATCAAAAAGAGAATATATTTGTAATTTATTAATATTTTCTATACTTTTTAAAATTAGTTGATTTTTGCTATATTTTCCAATTAATTGATCTTTTGAGTGATGACCTGTTAATACACCTATAAAGGGGCAATTCAACATATCGGAAAGCAATTTATCTTTTGGATGGTCTCCGATTATTACAAACTCATGATTTTGATATTTAGAAAATAATAATTGTTTTAATTTTGGATCTTGTTTACTTTTTATTTCTTCATTTTCACCAATTATATAATCAAAAAAATGATTTATTTTTAAGTGTTTTAATAGCTTGACTGCCATTTCTTGTTTTTTACTTGTAATTACACCCATAATAAAATCATTGCTTAACTCATGTAATTTTTCTCTAACTCCAGAATATAATTTAACTTGATATATCCCCTTTGTTGCATAAAATTCTCGAAATGAGGCAGAAAGAATTGAAGGATTAATGTCGCTTACTTGAGAGAATATTTTATTTAGGGGAATTCCAATCATTTTTTTTATTATATTTTCGTCTATATTTGAAATTGCATGTTTTTTTAAAGCATATTGAAAAGAATTAACTATTCCTTTCGTATTATCAATGAGAGTATAATCTAAATCAAAACTTAATATGATTTTTTTATTTTTAATATTCATTTTCAATTAATCATACTTTGGATCTGGAATGATAATTTATTAGCATGTTATTTCGAAATAATTTTATTAGATACATTATATCCTCAGATCCTTTCATTATTCTTTTCAAATTATAGGGAAAATTTTCCCATCTTACTTCTTTTCCAATTGAAATCCATTCTAAGATAATGTTGATAATTTTTTTATAATTTCTCACGCTGTAGCTATCAGAATCTATCTCAGACATTATTTCTTTCGCTTTAATAGTGTGACCTATGAGAATACTTGAAATAGCTGCTAAAAAGTAGGAATTAACAAGATGGGAAAAACCAACTTGTTTCAAATTAGCTGCGCGATAATAATATTTATACACATTACGAACCATTTCCCTTAAAATTAAATCATTTGCTACATCAAGTTGCTCATAAAACTTAATACTTTCTAAAATTAAGGTAGCTGCTGTAAAAAATTCTTGATTCTTAAGCCCATCCTCAGCAATTTTATTTAGACCTCTCACAATTTGATTGAAAATGCCAAAACGATTGAATTCAATTTTTCCTTCTACAGCAATATCATACGCATTTAAATAACATTCCGTCGATTTGTTAATTTTACCAAATTTCCAAAAATTATCTCCCGCTTTCATAAAATGTTTATAAGCCATCTCTAAATTATCAAGTTCTTTAAATATATCACCGGCATCAATATAATTCACCGCAGCATTGTAATAATCGCCTTTTTTTTCAGAATAATTCCCAGCTAGAATGAAACAAGAGGCAGATTCAATAAGATTATCTTTTAATTCTTGATAACATAGGGCAGCTCCTCGATAATAACGTGCCATTTTTTGATAGTTTTCATCATTCCTTTCAAGACTTTTTGATAAATTAATATAAGCTGTTGCCTCTTTTTTCGCATATAACTCATAATTTTTTTTATCATTTAAAATATCATATAGATTTTTTAAAATTTGCGCTATTTGCGATATAGACATGAAATCATTTTTCTTTTCACAACGATCAAATAAATCTTTAAAAAAATCAATCCCTTCAGAAATTATATTTTTGGAAGAGGTATAATCATCCAATCCTTCATAACAAAAAGCAACTTGTTGATAAGAAAAAGATAATAGATCATAGTACTCATAATTTTTTGCAAGATCAATTACGTTTAAATAATATTCAATGGCGTTCCCATAGTCAAATAATTTTAAATACAATTCAGCAATATTCTCGTAAGTATGAGCTAGTTTTCTATATTCATTAAAATCTAGTTGGAGTTGGGTTTCTTGAATCAAATAATCGATACTATTTAAAATAGTTTCCTTTTCAAGATTAAAATCCTCAAATTTCACACGGTAAATCTCTGCAATTTTTAAATAAATCTCTGCAATTTCACGAATTTGTGCTTGTCGTCTACATGACTCTATTTGTTTTTCCCATACCCGAATATTTTGTTTATATAAGTTAAGTGCTCGAGCATGGTCAACATATTCCACGATTTCAGCTGCCCAATATAAAAATTCTCCCGCTTCAAAATAATCTTCCGACTCCGATATCTCTTTTGAATATTCGATTGCATCTGAAATGAGTTTTTGAATTTGCTTATTTTTTTCGCTTGTATCTTTTATATTTTGGATCAATCTTACGGAATCTCTCAAAGCATCTAGATAATTCGTGTAATCACTATATTTATCTTCATCTAAAATTGTTTTATCAACTCCGTAACATTATTGACAATTATGAAAATTGTCCTAATTATAAAAATCAATAAGTTTTTTTTATAAAATCAATCTAATATTGAAAAATTTGCTCCTAATAATAGACAAAATTAATATGACATTTATATATGATTTATAATACGGAAGTAATAGAGTTATATCAACTTATAGAGAGAAACATAAATATTTATTAATTAGAAGTAATATTTGTTACTTAGAACATTATAATTAGGTGTTAAAAATAAAACAATTAGCTGAACTTTTAGACACTGGAATTTATGAAACCTTCACGCCTGAGAGAACAATGACCGTTTCAGATTTATTAAAGGAATTAAACTTGGAAGGAAAATATTTTGGGATATTAGTGAACGGTAAAAAGGCCGATCCCGACACGAAAATCAGTCCAGAGTCCGAAGTTACGATTCTTCCTCACATTGCGGGCGGGAAATAATAGACTTTATTTTTTTTCTCTCTTTTTTATCTTAATGCAAATGCATTTAAGGTGACAATTTATTATTTAAGAAAAGCTAGTGATTAGTATAAAAATTAGTCTACTTAGGTGCAAATAAATTAGCTGCTGCTAAATCTCATATAAAAACGATTCAGAACATCTTGCTCATAATAAAGAAGCAGACCAATCTGAATTTTAGTCATTTTCGAATAAATCTAATTGAAAATAAAATATGTGAGAGGATGAATGCCTTAAAATTAACATCCTTCAAGCAATATTTAATACATCTTGCTAATAATTCAGAGGAGATTAATTTATTTATTAAAAATTTTATAATTCATTATCCTTTTTTTTTTAATGACTTGGAGTCTTTCAAAGAATTAGAAAAAATCATTATTGCATATTTTATTAATAGCAAAAACTATATTAATATCTGGCTTTACCCAAGTTATTCGGGCGAAGAAGCTTATTCTATCGCAATTTTTTTTGAAGAGTTAATAAGAAAATATAATTTAAATCTGGATTTTAAGATTAATGCATCATATTTTAATAAGTTTACACTAGTTAAAGCTTTAAAAGGGATTTATAGTGAAAATGAACTTTTAAAGACACCACCTGAGATAATTAACAGTTATTTTAAAAAAAAACGCAAAATTGGTTCAAAGAATTTATTTTTAATTAAGGATTGTATCAAGAAAAAAGTTGACTTTTTATCAGAAGGAATCATAATGGGTCATTCTAAATTAGTAAAATATGATATCATTTTTTGTAGATTTTTTTTAAATTATCTCACAAAAAAATCTCAAGAAAAATTATTAAAAATTTTTGATAACCAATCAAAGCAAGGGTCTTTATTAGTTCTTGGTTTGGGACAAAATTTGCGAGAAATTTCTTCTAATCTTGAGCCATTAAATTTGACAAGACATATCTATAGGAAATCAAATATATCCCTTAAAAAAATTAAAATACCTAAAATAGTTATACATAGAGAGCACTTAGAAATTAAATCAAATGAAGATGAATTATATATACCGGCTGCGCAATATGCGATTGTTCATTCAAATCAAAAACCCTCTAATTTGGTAATATATGGATTAGGATCTTGTATCGCATTAATTCTTCGAGATTTAAAAAGCAATATCCATGGAATGTCTCATATTTTACTTCCAGATTCTTCTATTGCGAGAAATGATGAATATTTACACACGCCGCATAAATACATTGACACATCTATAAAAGAACTAAAAAATGAACTAATAAATCATGGAGCACGAGAAGAAAATATAAAAGCTATTGTCGTGGGAGGAGCAAGTGTCATTAATGTTGATCATTTGTTAAATAATTCTGAGATTATCTTAAAAGAATTGAAATCATTTAGTATTAAGGTTGAAAAAAGTGATTTGGGAGGGAGAAAAGGAAGGTCTATTATTTATAATGCAAAGGATGGATCTGTTTTAGTAAAAAAAGCTGGAGAGAATGATTATAGAAGATTATGATAAAGAAATTCTAAAAAATGTATGAATAGAAAATCTATTCAGTATAAAAAAAATGATTTTATGACCTATAAATAATTACTTAAATTAACCGTTAATCAAGAACTATTAGGATTCAATCATAACTAAAATATAATATGAAATTTTAATTTTCACCAGTTTTTTTTTTTATTCAGATAATTTCTTTTTTTTGATGTATTAAAATGAATGAAAAAAACAAATTAATTTTACAAATAGGAAATATTTTAAGCGTTCTGTTAACAATTATCATAAACATGATAGCGGTATTGCTTCCATTAAACAACTTAACAACTGGAGAAATTTCTGATATATATCCAAATCTTTTTGTACCTGCAAATATTACCTTCTCTATTTGGAGTATTATCTACTTGTTACTAGGTATTTTCGCAATCTATCAAGGAAGGGATATTTTCAAGAAAGAAAAAGAAGATTTAGAATTTCTAGAAAAAATTAGCTACTTCTTTATCTTATCGAGTATAGGAAACATTGCATGGATCTTTGCTTGGCATTACTTACAAATTGGTTTATCTATAATTTTCATGATAATTATATTGCTTTCTTTAATAATCATTTATTTGAGATTAGACATAGGAAAATCAGATGCACCTCGAGGAGAAAAATTGTTCATACATGTTCCTATTAGTGTATATTTAGGATGGATCACAATAGCAACAATAGCAAATATCACAGCATTATTGGTTAGTTTTGGAGTGGAACCTTTTGGTTTATTTGCAGAAATTTGGACGATTTTAATCATAATTGTCGCAATGATGATTACTAGCATAATATTATATATCAGAAAAGATATTGCATATTCTTTAGTGGTAATTTGGGCAGCAATTGGAATTTTTTTAAAACAATTAACAGGTAGCATCATTGTAGCAACAATGGGACTCATTGCTTTTATAATCGTTGGAGTACTAGTGATAGCCACGCTTATTGTAAATTTTATTAAATAACAATTTTTTTTTCTTCTATTATTATGAAATTTAATATAATCTCTAAAGAATTTTTATTTTTAACTATTCAAAACGAATCTTTAAATAAGTCACTTGAATAATTATATATGGTTTTAAGAAATTCAATTTCATTAAGAGAGAATAATTGAGGTAAAAGAAGATTTGTTAAAAATTATTGATATTCTAAATTCAGATACCAAGTTTTATACATTCGTTCAAATGTTAAAATTATCCGGTGTAATAGATATGCTTCATGGATATGGCCCCTTTACCGTATTAGTGCCAAATAATGATGCTTTTGGAAAAATTCCCTCTAAAGAATTAACTAATTTATTTAATGATGTTGAGGCCTTGGAGGAATTACTTTTATATCATATAATTCCGGGAAAATATAATACAAATGAACTAATAAGAACCAAATCAATTAATACATTACAAGTTCAAAGCATACAAGTTAGTTACCATAAAGGATTCACAGTAAATAATGCCTTGATCATTAATTCATATGTTGATCTTGCCAATGGAATAATACATGAGATCGATGAAGTAATAAAAATGCCCGAACTAATGGCTGCTTTATGAAATAAAAAAAAAGGGACATTATCAAATAAATCCAAAAAATCTAAGAGATGATTTTAGGATTTCGATGTTTAAATATTCTTTATAATTATTTGAGAGTGATTTTAAGAAGATCCTCTGCTAATATCGTATTTGGGAAGATTTCTTTAGCTTCGAGCAATAGTTCAGAAGCATCATATTGATATCTTGAGGATACATGAGTAAGAATTAACTGCTTAGCTCTCATCTTAATAGCATCATTTGCAGCATCAACCGAAGTGGAATGTTTTTTTTCGATTGCTATAGAAGTTAATTTATTTGAGTATGTAGCTTCATGTATTAAAAGATCTGAATCTAATCCTAATTGAATTAATGAATCACATGGTATAGTGTCTCCAGAATAAGTGACTTTTCTACCAGGTCTTTTAGGGCCAACAATTCCTTCTTTCTCTGGATTAATTTTATTACCTTTAAATTCGATTTCTAAACCCTCCTGTAAATTTTTCCACAAATAACCTCGAGGAATCCCCATTTTTGTTGCTATTTCTGGATTAAACTTCCCATTTCTTGGTTTTTCAATAAAAGAATATCCATACGTAAGGATGGAATGAACTACAGGAGTATATTTAATTAAGTACTTCCTTTTTTCAAGAATGATATTATTTTCTATTTTTTCTTCTTTAATTGGTTGTTCGGAATCTAAATTATCAAAAAAAATCAATTTATCATTCTCATCATCAATTTCTACTATTGTAATGGGATAAGATGCCTTAAGTCCAACAATTTTTCGATGGAAATACAAATAATAAAAGATATTTTTTGGTCCAAATATCATTAAAGGTGCAGATCTCTCAATCAAGGAAAAACGAAAAAGTAATCCAGGAAGACCATTTATATGATCTCCGTGAAAATGAGTAATAAATATTGTAAGTGGTTTATTTAATTTTAATCCTGCTTCAATGAATCTACGTTGTATGTCTTCTCCACAATCAAAGATGAATAATTCAGGGCTTGACTCTAACCTTAAAGCAATGGCAGGAAGGTTTCGTTCTTTAACAGGGATAGCCCCACCAGAGCCTAAAATAATGACTTCCATTAGAGTTCAATTTATCATATTCTTCTTAATTCTGAAATCTCGAGCCTTTGTTGTACATTTTGTTTTTTTAATTCTTCAACCATTTTAGACAATTCTCTTACTCTCAGAGCAAAGGGCGTATTTTCATCCATATTTTTTAAATTAGCATTTAATGTAGGCATTTTTAATTTTTCAGTTAGAGAAATAATCCGTTCTTCTTTTACTGATAATATGTGTTCTTGTTCCTTGATTTTTTGATTTAATAAAGTGATTTCTTCATTCTGTCTTCTTAAATCTTCTTCCATTTTTTGCTGTTGAAAACTTGAAGATACAGGTAAACTGCTTCCTGCAGCTCCTTCATATGTTTTTATTTGATTTTGAAGGTTTTTAATTTGTCTTCTTGCGGCATTTAATTTTTCCTGAAGCTCGGCGCTTAAATCAGAAAAGGGTGTTGATGATCCTGATTTTGATGCTTCTTCTGACATAGTTTTAAGTTCTAATTGGGATTTTAAATCTTCTACTTGTTGTTTTAATTTTTCTACTTGAAGATCTTTTTCTGGTTTTGCTTGTTTTTTGTCTTTTTCAGGCTTTAATTTTTTTTCTTTTTTAGCACTCTCTTGCAATTGTTGCTTTAATGATTCAATTTGTAATTTTGCTTTATTTAATTTATTTTGAAGTTCTGATGTCAAATCACTTGAGATCTGCGTTGTTTTTTTATTTAAAGGGGAAATGGCTTGAGAACCAAATTTCTTAGTTAAATCCGAGACTTTTTTCTTTAACATGTTAATCTCATCATCTTTTTCATTTAAGGATTGTTCAATTTCAGGAGAAATCCCACTATCCATTTGTTTTTTTAAAGCACTATTTTCGGCTCGTAGCTTTTTAATTTTTATTTGTAATTCATCTACTAATGATTTAAGGGGGGTCTTCTTTTCCTCAATAGTTATTACCGTTGAAGTCCGTTTATCTGTAAATTTCTTGAGCTCTCTTTCAAGGTCCATTTTTTCTTTTCTTAGAAAACCCATTTTATTTTTTAAGTCCCTTATTTCTCTATCTTTTTCTTCCATCTCTATTGTGAGTTGTTTTTTCAAAGCTTTTTGCGCTCCTTTTTTTGATCCCCCAGATTCACTAAGTTCTAAAATAATTGAATCTTTTTTCATTATTTCATCTTGTAAATTTTCAATATCATCATAAAGATCATGAATTTCTTTTTCTAATTCTGCTATTCGGTTTTGTTGATCGTTTGACATCTATAGGTTTACCTTTTGAAAATAAATTTATTCGTTAAAATAATAAAGCAATACTAATAATTAAAATGTTAACATGGTAGTTTTCACTTTTATTGAAAAGAATTAAAAAACGGTTCTTTCTTTAATAAATTTCAAAATCCTTAATTGAAAATTTGTTTAATTTCTTGATAAGAGGGATCATACTTAGATAATTTAAAATTATTGCAGAAAAACCTAAAAGTGTAACTATTATTAATGGTACAGATAAGGGTGGTAAAAAAACTTTATCAAATAAAAAAAAGGAGTTCAAAATCATACCAATTGATAAGCTGAATACTAATGAAGGAAGAATCACGAATAAACCTTCAGAAAATATTATTCTTTTAATTGAAGTTTTTTTTGTTCCAAGTGCTTTCATTACTAAAAAGTCCTTCGCCTTTTCAAATAATCCTCCTTTTTGATAATTATAAAAAGATAAGGTGCCAATTATCGCTAAAATAATAATTAAATACAACGGATAAAAAGAAATTGTGTGTAAATAAGATAAATTTACATTAAAAACTCCATCTAACAGGATACAAGTAAAATTATATCCTAAACTATTAGTAATAATATTATTAAGTTCATTTTTAATGTTATTGAATGATCCTGATTCTATTTTTAATAATGCTAAATTAATCTCGCTGGTTAAATTTAACTTATTTTGCAAAATATCCAATCTTACATAAATTGAAAAACCATTATAAAAGCTATCGATAACATAACCAGACACTCTTGGTGAATAAGAATAATTCTTGAATATTATACCTTGATCAAATACTGAATCAAAGAAATTGAACGCTAAACCATCACCAACGACAATAGATGCAGTTGAACCATCGTCGGTAAAAAATTCACCTTCCATTACAAATTGTTGAATAATTTGACTTGAATTAATACCTATTATTGGAAATGTTCCAGATCGATTTTGGCCAACTTCTCTATATTCACTGACAATAGTTCCTTTATCTTCTTCAACTTTGCCAAAATGAATGAGACGTTCATCAATTTTTTCAACTTCTGTAAGATTATTGATGTCATTGATATCACTAAAATTAAATAAATAATTAGAATTCAAAAAATTGATATCATCTTCATCCACTATGAGGTTTGGATTTGAAAACATTCCATACATCAACGAATAGTAAAGAAGCGTATCTTTGTGCCCAATTGCAACAATATCTTCCCCTTGAGACGCACTAATCCATGACTGTGAAGAATTGCTTAATACAAAAGTTCCTAAACAAATTGTAAAAATGATTGAATAAATAATCGAGAAAATTAATAAATACCTTTTAAAATCTCCCTTTCTTCGAATTGTATTAGATACAGCTATTTTAATATTAAAGCTAAATCTAGAAATATATTTTGGTATAAATTTGATACCTCGCGACGCATCATAATTATACGGAATGTCTTTTGAAAATGATTTTATGATATTTTGATTTCCTAATTTCATTAATATGAAACCTGGAACTATGATGCTTGCGGCTAAACAGCTTAAAAATAAAATTAAAGAATAAAAAATTTCAATTTGAAAGTAAATTGTTAATCCTAAAAAAGAACTAATTAATGAATAAATGCCATAAGAAATTAAACCAAAAAAGAGACCTAAAGTAAACCCAATGAGGAAAATGAATATAACTTCAAGAAGATAAAAACCGTGTAAATTTCCGGGTAAAGTTCCAATTGCTCTCATTATGGCAATATCACGCTTTTTAAATATGATAAAACTCATTAAAATAATTGAAATCATTACTACAGCCAATATAATGACCATAAAAAGGATGAGAGTATTAAATTCTGAATAAATAAAACGTAAACTACCAGAAAAAAATAAAGTATTTTGCGAAGTCCCTTGCACTAATGAATCTAATCCAGTATTATGAGTAAAGTAAATCAAAAATATACTAAAAGCAATAATCAAAGTGATTATCAATAAATATGGAAAATTAGATTTTCTACCTCTATAAAAATCTTTTAATGCAAAAGTTATGTTCATGGTAATTAATCCTTCTTAATTTTTTCTTTCAATTTCTGGTCAATTATTTTTGCATCATTAAAGGTTATGATTACATCAGCTAAATCTTTTAAATTTTGGTTATGGGTTGCGAGTATAATAGTTTTTTTATCGCTCTTTAATTGTTTGAAAATATCTCTAATAAATTCACTTGTTTGAACATCTAAATTTGCTGTTATTTCATCTCCAAAAATTATAGGAGGATCATTTGCTAAAGCACGGGCAATAGCTACTCTCTGCTGTTCTCCAGCAGATAACTGAAATGGTAAATGTTCTCTCCGATTTTGGAGTCCTAATTTTCTTAGTAATTCTACAGCACGTTCTCTCTGCTTTTTAAAAGCGATTCCTGCAATATGCAAAGGAAACATTATATTTTCTTCTGCTGATAAAGTGCTAATGAGATTATAATTTTGAAATATGAATCCTGAATTAATTAAACGAAATGTTGCTAAGGATTCTTCTTCCATGTTAGAAATTTCTACTTTTGAATTGTATATAATTCCACTATTTGGAGTATCAAGCCCACTTAAAAGGTTTAAAAGAGTAGTTTTTCCTGCCCCTGAAGGACCTTGAATTACAACAAAAGAACCCTCTTTTATCTCTAAAGAAACGTGATCTACTGCTCGAACTATAAAATCCCCAATCTCATAATCTTTTATTAAATTATTCGCATAAATAATAATATTTTCCGTTTCTAATCTTGATAAGAGAGTTATTTTATCAATTTCTGCATAAGTTTCATTTACAGCTTTATCAATAAATTCATCATGAGAATTTCTGTCATCAAACACTTTTTTCCTCATCTTTATAATTATATGTATTAAAACACATTAGGATTATTATTCCTTTCTGATATTGTATGCAATAAAAAAGATTAAGAAATCCTTTATAAACTCATCATAGAGGTTTTTGAAAGTTTTAGAAAATAGAAGAATTAATCATTTTTTCTAAATAAGGTGTGATTATCGATTTTTTCATTAATTATCTAAAATTATTAGCTTAAACAGTTATCTATAGTTAAATTTATATATCAAATGTGATTTTTTAATGTTAAGAAGATGGAAATCTTCTTCATAGAGGTTTCTCGCGAAATTTAATATATAATATATCCCCTAAAATTTCCTATTAATTTTGGAAAAATGGTAAGTAA